>JBAVYG010000546.1:0-2556 GCA_049698675.1 Terriglobia bacterium | reverse complement strand
ATATGGGGGGCGGCAGGCAAAGGAACAACTTTAGTGAATACGATTGACCCTCAGAATCGTCGCGTTCGCTTCCTCATCGATATTAATCCCGCCAAGCACGGGAAATATGTTCCCGGGACTGGGCATGAGATCGTGTCCCCCAGCTACCTCCGGGAGCAAAGAAGTCGCATCGCCGGAATCGTAAATATGAATCCCAATTACCTGGAAGAGAACCGGTCGATACTATCGCAAATGTCGCTTGATATCCCCATCATCTCGCTGTAAAGGAGGGCCGTTGAAGAGAATTCGTAACCTGACAGTTGATATGATGAGCCAGACTCTATCCGTCACGTACGCTGACAATGAATTATCCACTTTCCCCCTTTATACCCCCGAAGCATTCCAAGCTATTTCTCGATTGTGGATAAAGACGGGCTGGGCCGCGAAATACTCTTACAACTTCTCCTGGATGGGGCGACCCGTCATTCAATTGCCTGAGGACTTGCTCATGGTGCAGGAGCTAATCCATAAGGTTCAGCCGCATGTCATCGTTGAAACCGGGATTGCGCACGGTGGATCCAGCGTGTTCTATGCGAGTCTATTTGAAATCTTGGGACATGGTCGTGTGATATCCATTGACATTGAAATCAGGCCGCATAACCGTAAGGCAATCGAAGAACACCCGCTCAAGAGGCGGATAACCTTGATCGAGCGTAGCTCCATTGCGCCCGAAACGCTCAAGGAGGTCCGGAACCTGATTTCTCCAAATGAAAAGGTGATGGTCGTTCTGGACTCAAATCACACAAAGGAGCATGTCCGGAAAGAGCTTGAGCTTTACGGTCCGCTCGTGACCTCCGGGAGCTATGTCGTGGCCGCCGACGGCATTATGGAGGACCTCACCGATGTGCCGGGTGGGAAGGCAGAATGGACGCGAGATAACCCCAAGGCTGCGGTCCACGAATTCTTGGCCTCGCACCCTGAATTCGAGCTCGATTCGGAGCCGACGCGCCTCGGGGTGACCTATTGGCCGGATGCGTACTTACGCCGCAGATAACCGCTTCGGCTTTTCTCTCTGTCAGCTCGCATTATTTGTGAAAGCGGCCACGCTGCATAGAGAGTGGTACGGGTTTAAGGACCTTTAACACAGCGCTCCTGTTGGCCGCAACCCAAGAACGGTTTCACCACAGAGACCACAGAGGTCACGGAGAAGCGACTCTGGGTATTTCTCTCTGTGGTCTCTGTGCGCTCTGTGCTAGATCCTTTTTGTGCCCCCCGTGGTAGACTCTCTTTCGGGTTTTGAGGTCGGATGTCAAGAGTTTCAAAGAACATTCTGTATAACCTGTTGGGCCAGGGACTGCTTGTCATCCTAGGGTTCGTAGCCGTGAAGTTCATTTTCAAGCAGTTGGGCCAGGATGCCCTCGGGATTATCTATTTCACCTTCACGCTGAACGCCCTGCTCACCGCCATCCTGGCTCTGGGAATAAATGAAACGACCGTCCGGGAAGTCGCGGCCTTTCACGTAGAAGATCCAACCTATATAAAGCATCTGCTTCAAACCGCCTCATTCTTTTATTGGAGCCTCTACGTCCTGGCAGCACTGGCGCTTTACGCGTCTGCGCCCTGGCTCGTCACCAAGTGGATCAACCTGGACACTCTGAGTCCTTTCACCGCGACGCGGATTCTGCGTGTGCTCGGAATCGCTTCGCTCCTTGCCCTGCCTCGCTCCTTTTACGTGAGCACTCTTCGGGGTATCCAGCGCATGGAATTCACCAACCTCATTGATGTGGGGACCAGTGCCTTACAGCAGTTCGGCACCATCGGTATTCTCTTCCTGGGTGGCGGCTTGATTCAGGTTACCCACTGGATGGCTGGCTGCTATCTATTAGGCCTTGTTGTTTACGTAACGGTGTCCGCTCATTTTTTCGGCTTTAAGGTATTTGTCCCCAGGATTTCGGCTTCGGTGATCGACCGGAATGCCGGATATACGTTCAGGTTGGCTGGGATCACAGTCCTTTCTATGATTCATATGCAATCCGACAAAGCCATAGTGAGTAAGCTTCTGTCTCTCGGCGTTTTTGGGTACTACAGTATGGCCTACAACGCCGTGTCGCGGGGGATGCTGGTGTCAGCCTCGGTTTCCCAGGCAGTATTCCCTTCTTTTTCCGCTTTGTACAAGCAGGGCGATCGTGATGGGCTCATGTGCCAGTATAGGAAGTTGGAGGATCTTCTGTGCTATGCGGTCATGCCCATATTCGCTGCCATTCCCTTTGCAGCGCGTCCTCTCTTCACTTTCGTGCTGAATGCGGAAGCTGCGCGAATGCTCCTTTGGCCGGTCACATTCTTGTCTATCGGTTTTTGTATGAACGGAACGATGAGCATCCCCTATGTCCTTTCCCTGGCGGTGGGTAAGCCTGAAATTGCTGTGCGTTCAAACACCTACGCGCTGTTCGTGGTCTTGCCCGTGACCGCTTTGCTCGTATACCAATTTGGGATCGCCGGTGCTGGATTCTCCTGGGTGTTCTACCACCTTTTCACCTACGCGATTATGATGCCATGGATATGTTCTCAATGCCTGGG
>JBAVYG010000545.1:0-7094 GCA_049698675.1 Terriglobia bacterium | reverse complement strand
GGAGGAGAGAATATGACTTAAGAGTCTCGGTCTGCGTTGAGGACTCGCGGGATCTTGGTGACTGATGATGCCCACGAGCCGGCAGGAAGGGCCCCCGTCGCACTGCCAACCGCAGACCCCCACAACGGAGGTCTGCATTGCAATACCGTAAATTCTTGTTTTTTTGGCAAGAATTTTCGCGCACTTCGTAGGGCCGAACGGCGTTCGGCCCAGGGCCAGCGCCGCTGGCCCCTACACGTTTGGTTGCGGCTCCGCCGCGCTATGCTGCAAGCCTCATCATAGCAGCCTGAAAGGAAGTAGCAAAGCACGGCGTTGTGGGAGTCGCGGAGTTCAGTGGACACCACAGCACCTATTTTCTTGTTGGCTACTGAGGATAGCTGAGCGTATGATAGACGCACGGGGAAGTCCTTTGTCGATTGAAATTCCTCCAGCCGAAGGGAGTTAAGGATGGGACGCAAGTATGGACAGCGGGGATACATGGACTCGGACCGCGATCGCGAGAGGTCCGAGAGGAAGCCTACTCCCAGGAAGGAGCAGTTCGGGCCGAAGACTCCGGCCATGCCGGGAAAGCGCGAGGTGGTACGGTGTGCTTCCTGTGCAATGATCTTGCCGGTCGGGATCGACCTGCAAGGACGCTGTCCAAAATGTGGCTTTGAACTGCACAGTTGCAAGCAGTGCGCCTTTTTCGATACTGCCAGCCGGTTTGAATGCACCCAGCCGATTGCTGCCCGCATCCCGAAGAAAGACGCCAAGAACCATTGCAGCTTCTACTCGCCGCGGACGACCATCGAGCGTGAGACCTCCACTTCCAGGCCTCTGGATGCACGCCAAGCCTTCGAGAATCTTTTCCGAAAGTAGCGGCGCTCAAGTGGCCGCTCCGAGTCTCCTTACATGGTCAGTTAGAGACGAGGAATCGACGTCGAAAAGTGCCTGGGCCACCCCCAGGGCGAGGTGGGATCTTAGGCTGGAACCTCCAAATGACAAAATGTCACGATCCCCCTTCTTTTCAATTCTTTAGCCATTCCACTCAACCTCTCTCCTCTGCCATTCGCTGCTTAAATGTCGCCATCCGAAGCATATGAATTGCTCCCGGAAAGATTGGGATGGTCTAATTCGGGCCGGGCAGGAGATGCCTTCTTCGGTTAGAAGACTTCGTCTCTCGCCCGCTTAGCTTTACGGTTGTGGCCTCAGTGATGTCCCGTGTCCTCGCCACCCGACCGCGCGTAATTGCGCCACGATTATTCTTTACGGAGGCATTATGGCCACTGTTACTATCACTCCTGAAGTGCAAACCTCGCGACGGAGGGATTTCCAGAACGTTCAGCCAGAAGCGACTTTTACGGGCGCACCTATCGAACCTTTACAGAAGGGTCTGCCCAAGACCACGCAGTCGGTCTGCCCGGAATGCCTGAAGGTGATCGAGGCTCGGTTGTTCGAAGAGCAGGGCGCGGTTTACATGGAAAAGACCTGCGCGGAGCACGGCGACTTTCGGGACTTGATCTATTCCGACGCCAGGCTCTATCTCAAGATGGAGGAGTTCGAGTTCGGCGACAACCGGGGACTTGAGAACCCGCAGTTCCCCGACGCGGCACGTTGCCCGGAGGATTGTGGCCTGTGCTCACTCCATACCTCGCACACGGTGCTTTCCAATCTTGATCTCACGAACCGCTGCAACCTCACCTGCCCGGTGTGCTTTGCCAACGCCAACACCGCGGGATACCTGTACGAGCCTTCCTTCGAGCAAGTGCGCGGGATGCTCAAGACGCTTCGTGAGCAGCGCCCGGTGCCCAACCGCGTGGTGCAGTTCTCAGGCGGCGAACCCACGATTTATCCGCGTTTCCACGACGTCCTGCGGATGGCCACCGAGATGGGCTTCACCC
This sequence comes from Terriglobia bacterium, assembly GCA_049698675.1. Classification (GTDB taxonomy): domain Bacteria; phylum Acidobacteriota; class Terriglobia; order UBA7540; family UBA7540; genus CAVROP01. Next base: position 5,214 of record JBAVYG010000545.1, on the reverse strand, counting down.
ACATCCAGTGCGCGACCAACGGCATTGAATTCTCCGACCTGGAGTTCGCCCGGAAATGCAGGGAAGCCGGCCTCCACACGCTTTACCTGCAGTTCGACGGCGTCAGCGATGAAGTTTACCTTCGCATGCGCGGCCAGAGGCTGCTGGAGAAGAAACTGGCTTGCATCGAAAACTGCCGAAAGGCAGGCCTGAAGATCATCTTCGTTCCCACCATCGTGAAAGGCGTGAACGACCACCAGATCGGCGATATGATTCGCCTGGCCATCGACAACGTCGACTGCGTCAGTGGCTTCAGCTTTCAGCCGGTTTGTTTCACGGGGCGCATCAACCGCAGAGAACTCGAGAGCAAGCGCTTCACGCAATCGGATCTGGCGCACGCCGTCGCCGACCAGACCGGCCTGACCGACAAATATGAGGATTGGTTCCCCCTGTCCTGCATATCGCCCTTCTCGAAACTGCTGTCGAACTTGCAGAATTACGAGCGCCCCAACCTCACGTCTCACCCCCACTGCGCCATGGGGACCTACCTCTACGTTCACCCCGACACGAAGAAGGCCATCCCCATCACGCGCTTCTTCGATATGCCCGCCATGCTGCGCGATATCGACCGGCTCGCCCGGCAAGCCCAGGGAGCACGATTTAAGATGTTCACTAAGATCAATGCCTGGCAGAAGCTTCGCCGGCATTTCAAACCGCAGTTTGCCCCGCCGGGTTTGACCTTCGAGCGCTTCCTCCAGACCCTGCAGGGCATGACCGACCACGACTACGGGCGGGGCAGGGGCGACGGTACATTCACGTACAAGACGTTGCTCGTGGCGGGCATGCATTTCATGGACTCCTACAATTACGATTTCGCCCGCGTCAAGCGTTGCGTGATCCACTACGCTGCCCCCAATGGCCTGGTCTATCCCTTCTGCATTTACAACTCCGGGCCCTGCATGCGCGAGAAAATTGAGCGGCAATTCTCTGTGCCCTTCGACCCGAAAGCCGCGAAGCAGAACGGCAACGGCTTGGTGCAGGTCGAGAACCAGCCAAACGGATTTCATATGCTTCGACTCGGTGACTGTGGAGCTGGAAGCATTGGTGCGGCTGACGGGGGTCGAGCACGCTCAACTCATCAACGACCTCAAGGCCACGGGCTTTGAAGTCGGCCTGCTGCTGAACTTCGGCGCACCGTCACTTGAACACAAGCGATTTGTCCACAGTAAGCGATCCGCAGAATTAACAGACTGGGCAGACCACAAAGACCGCGACTGCTGATAGTAATGTGTGTCATCTGCGGAATCTGCGGATTATAACTTCAATATCCCAGTTGAAACCGCCGTCCACTCCTGATACCGTTGACCGGCGGCGCAGATTCACCCGCAAGAAATCTAAATGCTCGAGCTTGGAGGGGAAACGAAGATGAAAAACGCAGCCATAGTCCTTACATTCCTGGCCTTCCTATCGGTAAATATGTGGGCTGCGCAGGAACAGACGACCACACCTGCGCCCGCCCCGAAAGCCCGGTCCTCTACTCAGAAAAGCACCGCTGCGGCTCCGATGACCACCACGTCCTCGGGACTGCAATACAGAGACTTGGTGGTTGGCAAAGGACCGCAGCCCAAAGCTGGCGACACCGTGGTGGTGAATTACACGGGAACGTTTACGAACGGCAAGGTTTTCGACACCTCCGTGGGTAAAGCACCATTCAAGTTTGCGCTTGGGCGTGGCCAAGTGATTAAAGGTTGGGACGAAGGTGTGGCCACCATGCACGTAGGTGGAAAGCGCAAGCTGGTGATCCCTCCCGATTTGGCCTACGGGCCGGGCGGCTACCCGGGAGTGATTCCTCCCAATTCCACACTCACTTTTGTCGTCGAACTGCTTGACATCAAGTGACCGTCCTGTCAGCGCACCCCTTCGCGTCGTGCCATAGGTCCAAGTACGCCTGGGCGTTCAATGGCAAAGGTTTGAAATTGGAAACAGAGGGCTGGAATCGAGTTCCCGTCGTGCTGAGAATGCGGATTTCAGGCCCAAGATTTCAAAAAGAAAAGGGCCCAGAGCGCTGGGCACGAATCGGGAAGTTATGCTAATCTACCCAGTGCGTCCCACGACAAGGGCCTTCCCTGTGGGACCTCATTTATGGCCCTGATTGCTCCCTCGCTGCTGGCGGCAGATTTCGCTCGACTCGGAGAGGCGCTCCACATTATAGAGGCTGCGGGCGTACCGATGCTCCACCTGGAGGTGATGGACGGCCATTTTGTGGAGGAAATTACCGTGGGGCAGCCGGTCGTCCGAAGTCTGCGCAAAGCCACGAACCTGGTTATAGACCTACACCTGCTCATCGAACGTCCGGAACGCTACATTGCTGACTTCATTGAGGCGGGTGCGGATCGTATCTCGGTTCATGTGGAGGCCACGACTCGCCTGCACCGAGTTTTGGACCAGATCCGCGAGCAGGGTGCCAAAGCAGGAGTTGCCTTGAATCCGGCGACACCCGTCGCGACAATTGCGGACGTGGTGGGGGAGTTCGATTTTCTCTCAGTTTTGTCCTCTGATCCGGGATTGAGCGAGCGAACTTTCGTCCCCAGAGCGTTGGAGAAAGTACGAGCGGCGGCATTTCTGCGTGAGGAGCGGCGCGCGGATTTTGCCATTCAAGTCGAAGGTGGGATCCGCTTTGAGCATCTGGAGCAACTTACTCGGGCAGGCGCAGACATCCTGGTGGCCGGTTCAGCCATCTTCTATAGCGATGACCCAAAGGCGCGCCTGAACGAAATGCTGCACTTGGTGTCCGCATCGGGGCGGATGTCCAAAGTATGATGGGCGTGAATCAGGAGTGAAAACACTGGCCAAGCGAATCAGCAAGAGCGGATCGAAGCGTCTGCCGTTCCTTTTCTGGGTGGCTGTACTGGGTGGTGTGTTCCTGCCCGGATGTCTTTTTCATCGCCATCGGCGCGCGGACTTAGCCACGGCGGTTAATGCTGGCGATCAGCCGGACAAGATCCTTTACGACAGGGCCACCAACGAAATTGCCCACGGTCGTTACGACGTAGGACGTCTCACTCTTCAAACCCTCATCAATACGTACCCGGATAGCGAGTATCTGGCAAAAGCAAAACTTGCCATCGCGGATTCCTACTATAACGAGGGAGGGGTCTCGGGCCTGACCCAATGCGAGGCTGAATACAAAGACTTCATTACCTTCTTCCCTACGGCGCCCGAGGCGCCTCAGGCGCAGTACCGCGTCGGCATGGCGCATTTCCGCCTGATGGCCAAGGCCGACCGGGACCAGACCGAGGCGCGCCTTGCGGAAGTCGAGTTGAAGGAGTTTCTGGTGAAATACCCCGACAACCCCTTGACGGTCCGCGTCAAGGCGCGCCTTCGAGAAGCACAGGAAGTCCTGGCTCAGGGGGAGTTCGAGACCGCGAGTTTTTACCAGATGAGGGGGGCGTATCGCGCCTCACGGGGACGCTTCCGGGAAATTGTTGAAAAGTACCCCAACTTCAGCGGGGGGGATCAGGCGCTGTATGGATTGGCCCAAACCTTGGAGCACCTGAGAGCCCCCAAGGAAGCGGTTCCGTACTACTCGCGTGTGGTTCGTGATTTTCCTCTCAGCCCGCGGGCGGCAGAGGCCAAGGATCGGCTCGTGGCCATGCACGAACCGGTTCCAAAGCCCACCAAAGCGACGTTGGCGCGAGCGCAGGCGGATGCAGCCCGATTGCGCAGCCAGAGCCTGTTTGGAAAACTGACTACGGCAATGGCCAGTACGCCCGATACACGCGCTACCTTGCGCGGCCCGGTTAGCCTGCGGGCGGCGGAGGCGAGTGGTGTCGAAGTGGCGAAACGTACACCTGTGGCTCCGTCTCTCCCCAATGCTGCGATTGTTGCTGAGCCAGTAGGCGATGCTGGCTTGAATTCCGGAAAGGCGGTTGATTCCAAGCCCGCCGTCGACAACTCCAACAAAGGCGCCAGCGCAAACACTCAGGGCAACAATGCAAACTCTCCAGGCAGTGAGAGCGCCTCGAAGGCTCCGGAGAACAAGGTGAACTCTTCCAGCAATGAAAGTAGCTCGAAGGCAGGGGAGAGCAAAGCAAACCCTGCTCCTCAAGACCAATCTGCGACAGTCACGCCGCCGAAGAAAAAGGGCCGATTCCACCTCCTGAAGAAGATTGTCAAGCCCTTCTGATTTGCCTTTCTTTGGCTCTCCAGGGTGGGGCTGTGTTCGCAAACGGTCACGCCAGCCGATTCTGTCGGGACATTTTATTGGACCTTGTACGCCCACTGAAGACTCACAATCCCTTGGTAGCGGGTCAATTTGATGTCGAGGCGGCTCTACGCCGCCATTTGGCGAGGTAAACTCGCCGCTACAGTATCAAACTGACGCAGTACTTGCGCGCCTTGACTTTCTCTCGTTGACATGGTATTCATTTGGCAAGTGATCTCGCGACACAAGGTTGAAGGGAGGCCGTGTGGGTCGGTTGATCCTTCTGGCAGACGATAGCCCTACTATTCAGAGGAGAGCCCAAACGATTTTGGAGGGTGAGGGCTTCGAGGTCGAAACCGTCTCCAACGGTGTCGCGGCGATCAAGAAACTACCCAAAATGCACCCTGTCCTCGTGCTAGCCGACGTGTCCATGCCAGGCAAAGATGGCTACGAGGTTTGTGATTATGTAAAGACCTCAGCGGGTCTTCACCACGTGCCCGTGCTGCTGGTGGCCAGCGACCTGGAGCCGTACGATGAGCTGCGGGGTGCCCAGGTCGGGGCAGACGGGATTATCAAGAAACCCTTTGCCCCCCACGACTTGATCGCTATGGTGGCGAAATTTGCCGCCCTCGGCGAAGCCTCAGCACCCCCACCCGCGCTTCCTGAAACACTTGCTGCTTGGTCCCCTGTGGCCCCGCCTGAAGTCTCCCCAATGGGTTACGAACCGGAAGGTTCCACAGGAAGACACGAGCCGGATTTTTCCGCGCCTCCGGCCGGTATGGCCTTTGCGGAACCGCCTGAGATACCGGCGACGCCGCCTGAGCCTTTGCCCGATATTTCCCTCCAGCCGTCGCTTCAGCCCTCGCTGCCAGTCTGGGCACAATCTTTACCCGAACCTCTGCTTGCGGCTCCGCCCGAGGACCTGCTGGGAGGTTCGTCGGAGCCGTTACTTGTACCGACCGAACCGTTCCCAGGCTTGGCAATCGAGGGGACGCCTGAGTCAACCCCAGAGCCCTGGTTGGAGGTTGCAA
>JBAVYG010000544.1:0-5815 GCA_049698675.1 Terriglobia bacterium | reverse complement strand
CCCCAGTCCCCAGCCCCTAGCCCCCAACCTCCGCTCTCCTGACTTCCGACTCCTGACTCCTGAATCCTGAATCCCGAATCCTCCTGCTACGTCCCGAGTGGAAGTGAGGCATGCGCGGTAAGGGTCGCATCCGCACGTTGTCCGGCTTTCAGCTTGTAGTATCCCGCCGCGGCAATCATTGCGGCGTTGTCGGTAGATAGGGCGGGGGAAGGGAAGAAGACTCGAATTCCTTGTGCCCTGGAAGTTTCGAAGAAGCGAGTGCGCAGAAGGGAATTGCAGGCAACCCCGCCAGAAACAAATATCGTGTCAACTCGCGAGGCATCCGCCGCAGCCAGGGTGCGCTCGAGGAGGTCGCGGACCACGGCGTTTTGGAAGCTGGCGATGAGGTCAAGTGTCTGGGGCGAGCAATGAGCGCGCAGTTCGTCTGCCCGGGCGCTTTCGCTGCTCTTGCGCCAGGCGCGTCGCTGCTCGGCCTCGAGGGCGAGCGGGGTGCCGCGGACGCGGTAGAGGACGGCGGTCTTGAGCCCTGAGAAGCTGAAGTCCAGCAGGTTGCCCTTCATCTTGATGCGGCCGAAATCGACCGCTTCCGGATCCCCCCAGCGAGCCAGTTGGTCGATGATCGGTCCGCCGGGATAGCCCAGTGCCAGCAGTTTGGCGACCTTGTCGAAAGCTTCCCCGGCTGCGTCATCACGCGTATGTCCTAGCCGCTTGTAATTGAAGACAGGATGGGAATCGACCGGATGGCGACCATTCTCAACCAGGAACAAGCTCGTGTGACCGCCGGAGACGACCAGTGTAACCGACGGGAGGTTTGCCTCCTCGACCGGGTTCCCTGTGAGGCGTGCTATTTTGTTTTCGAGCAGAACGGCGTGGATGTGACCCTCCAGGTGGTTCACGCCCACCAGGGGTTTCGCCAGCGCGAGGGCAAGGGCTTTGCCATAGACCAAGCCGACCAGGAGCGACCCGACCAAGCCTGGTCCCTCCGTTACCGCGACGCCCTCCACATCCCGTATTCCGACTCGCGCGCGCTGGCAGGCTTCGTCGACGACTGGCTCGATCTTGCGCAGATGCTCGCGTGAAGCCAGTTCGGGAACAATCCCACCGTACTTTTCGTGGGTGGGGATTTGCGAGGCGACGACACTCGAGAGAATCTTCGCGCCATCCGCCACGATGGCTGCCGCGGTCTCGTCGCAACTGGATTCGATGCCAAGAACCAACATCACGAAATCCTCACCCTAGATGCTAGCATAAGCGTGACAGGGGAAGGAGTCAGAAGACAGGGGCTGGGGACTGGGGCAATTCTGAATTATGAATAGTGAATGGTGAATGGTGAATTGGGAACGCGGAACCGGCCTTGCGCGCCGCACCCAAGGCGTCTGACTGCCGCACTTCCTCAATTCACAATTCAGAATCTACTATACTATTCAGAATTGGCCCAGCACCTAGCCCCTATTTTTCAAGGGGTGAAAGCTGACCCACCGCTTGATCCCTGAGGGCCCTTATTGTGACTTCTGACTCCTGACTTCTGACTCCTGAATTCTGAATCCTTCCTTTGACGCAGCTTGGAGTGCGGCGCTACACTGTCCTTTCTGCGAAGGCTACTCGTCTGTGACCGATGTGAGGTGCTCATGAAGATTCGTAAAGCGGTTCTGCCTGTTGCCGGTCTTGGCACGCGGTTCCTGCCGGCCACCAAAGCGCAGCCCAAGGAAATGCTGCCCATCGTGGATAAGCCTCTGGTGCAGTATGCGGTTGAAGAAGTATCCGCTTCCGGTATCCCGATGGTGATATTCGTAACTGGGCGGGGGAAAACGGCCATCGAGAACCATTTTGACTTGTCGGCGGAGCTCGAGGAGGAGTTGGCCGGAAGAGGGAAGGAAGAACTTCGGGAGCTGGTACACTCGATTTCAGGGCTGTTGCGCTTTGTGTATGTTCGCCAGCAGACTCCACGAGGCCTGGGTGATGCGATTCTCACCGCGCGCGACGTAGTTGACGAAGAGCCATTTGCTGTCCTGCTCTCTGATGACGTGATAGTCAACCCGGTGCCTTGCTTGAAGCAAATGTTGGCGGTCTTCGAGCGCTACGGTCGAAGCGTCGTCGCCATACAGAAAGTGGAACACAAAGCTGTAGGCAGTTACGGCATCATTCGCGGCCAGCTTGTAGCGGACCCTCAATGGCAGGGGCGGCTCTACCGAATCGAGGACATGGTGGAAAAGCCGAGTCCTCGCGAGGCGCCTTCGAATCTGGCGGTCATCGGCCGATACATCCTCACCCCCACCATTTTTCATGAGCTCGCCGCCACCACGCCTGGTGCGGCGGGCGAGATCCAACTGACGGATGGGCTGCGGCGCTTGCTCGAAAAGGAACCGGTCTACGGCTATGTGTTTGAAGGAAAGCGGTACGATGCCGGTGATAAGCTGGGCTTTCTTCAAGCCACGGTGGAGCTGGCGCTCGAGCGGCCAGACCTTGGAAGCGCCTTCCGCAAATACCTCAAGTCACTTAAGCTCTGAAAGAGGATTCAGGATTCAGGAGTCAGGATTCAGGAGGGGGTAGGTCGTAGGTGGTGGGTGGGGAGAGAACGCAATCCGCGCGGGCCGCCTCCTGACCCCTGACTCCTGCTCGTCAATGGCTCTTTTCAGTGACTGGCTTATCTTTGGATGTCTTGGCGGGGAGAACTTCCTTCTTAGCGGCTTCAGGGCCTTTTTCTTTGCCCCCATTACCAGAGCTTGCGGCGCTGTTCGCGGTGGCGGTGGAGGGTTTCCTGGCATAATCCGTCACATACCAGCCCTTCCCCTTGAACTGGATGGCAGACCGAGACACGAGCTGCTTTAGCTTGCCTCCACATTTCTCACACTTGGTCAGTGGAGGATCGGAGAACTTCCGGATTTTCTCGGTGCGCTGTCCACACTGCGTACACGCGTACTCGTAAAGCGGCAAGTTAGCCTCCTTGCAAAAACCCCTACTGGTAATTATATAGACCAGCTTCTCCGGCGTCAAAACGTGAATGTCGCGGTTATGTCCTAATATGGGAGGTAGGGCCGGGGCTTGCCCCGGCCTAGCCCGTCCCGCCATAGCGGGAGGCGGCCCTACGTTTGAATTGGGACACTCCTAACTCTCCGTTGTCATTGCCTGAGCTAGTTGATACACTGGAAGTTGTAATTGACCTTTGACGCATATGCCGCGACGATCTATTTTGGCCAAGCCAGGACTTATGGACCCTCTGGAGGATTCCACGAACGGTTCTAAGGGTAGGCTCTTTGTTGTTGGGACGCCCATTGGGAACCTGGAGGACATTACGCTGCGCGCTATCCGCATCCTCAAGGAAGTGGACTTGATTGCTTGCGAGGACACGCGGCAGACGCAGAAATTGCTCAACCAATATCAGATCCGAACTCCTACCGTAAGTTACCATGAGCACAATGAGATGACCCGCGCGCCGGAACTGGTCATCAAATTGGAAGAGGGAAACAACATAGCTCTGGTGAGCGACGCAGGAATGCCCGTGGTGTCCGATCCGGGATTCCGCTTGGTGCACTTGGCAGTCCGCCACAACATCCCGGTGGTTCCTGTCCCCGGCGCCTCGGCTTTTGTGGCGGCGCTGGCTGCGTCGGGTATGCCCGTGGACAATTTCAGGTTTCTCGGGTTCCTGCCCAGCAAGAAAGCGGCGCGCAGGAAGGCCTTGGAAGAACTAAAAACAGCAACCAAGACTCTGGTCTTCTATGAGGCGCCGCATCGCGTCCTCGAGATGCTGAGGGATGTGCGGGATATTCTGGGGGACCGCGAAGTGGTCTTGGCGCGCGAAGTGACCAAGGTCCACGAAGAGTTCTTGCGTGGTACGGTGTCCGGATTGTTAGACCGCGCGAAAGGCAGGACGATGAGGGGGGAAATGACCCTCCTGGTTGGGACTGCCTCCGCGTCGGGGGAAACTCGTCCTGCGAATTCGCTTATTAAACGGGAGATCGAGAAGTTGATGGCCGAACGCGGGCTCGACGAGCGCGCGGCGCTCAAAGCCGCCGCTAAGGCCCGAGGCCTCTCTCGCAGTGAGGCGTATCGCCTATGGCAAATGGAAAAGACCAAGCGAACCTAGCGGGTCGCTGAGAAAGAAAATTGACGGGTGACCCGTGGCGGGGGTGGGTCTAACGCAAACCCGCTGTCCCTCGATACCTCGAAGCCCTTATTCTGACTCCTGACTTCTTCGCTCCCAACGACATACTAACGGGGATTTCTCACCGCGGAAGGGAAGGGCGAGGCTTTAGCCCCGCCGTTACGTGACCTTCCTGATTATTCCAGTCTCTCGCGCCCCGCGCAGTTTGCGGCTGCAAGCTGCGCGGGGCGTGAGACGGACAGAAAATTGGAGCTGGCTTTTTCGGCGGGGCTGAAGCCCCGCCCTTCCGACGGCTCGAAGAAAGTGGTTTAGCCTGGTGAGAAATCCGGGCTGATACCTTTCCTGAGCATCCTGCTAAGGAGTCTCGGCGCTGTAAGTGGTCAGGGTGGCGCCGATGAACCGGAGGCTAACGCGGTACAAGTCAGCCTCTTTAAGGACGCGGACGACAGCCGCCGTCGAAAAGAAGTCCGTGGGCCCTTCTCCCGCGTGCCTTGGTCCGCGGCCGGGGATGACTACCGTCACCGTGGCAGGAGGTTTCAATTCTAGTTCGGTCAGGAAGGAAAGGCCTCGCCGGCTTACCTCCACGGTCTCCGTGGACTCCTCAAATTCCGTTCCCTGTGCATCGATCCCGCGGACCCGGATGGGTATCGCGGTTTTCAGCCGCCTCTGAGCCCGTCGTTCACTTCCAGCCGGTCTTTCTGAGTTGTCCATGGGCGAGTAGAGCCTCCCTGTAGTTCAAGGGGCGACCTCCTGCGGCTCGGTCACTGCTGAAACGCACGGGCTGAAGAACTGGTCGACTCGATCCAGGACTTCGCCCGCAGCACGCGCGCTTTGGATCGACCTGCGGAGTTCTGCCCCCTTGCATACTCCCTGTGTGAACCAGCTTGCGAACTGCTTCATCTTGCCTACCGCGCCGGGAATCTCTTCGGTCACCAACAATTGATAATAGGAACGGATCAACTGGTAGCGGTCAGCCTCGGTCGGCTGCGTGAATGTCCCGTTTCGGAAGAAATCCGAAAGCTGGCGGAATATCCATGGATTGGAGGCGGCGGCGCGCCCGATCATCACGGCATCGCAGGCTGTCTGCTGGTAAAGGGCAAGGGCGTCCGGCGGTGTCACCACGTCGCCGTTGCCGATTACGGGGATGCGCACCCGGGACTTCACCTCTTGGATAATCTGCCATTGGGCACGCCCGCTGAACCCTTGCAGGCGCGTCCGAGGATGAACGCTCAGCGCCTCAACGCCGCACTCCTCAGCCATGCGTGCCACTTGGAGTGCCACGATCTCCGCCTCACTCCAGCCGGAGCGGAACTTTATGGTAAAGGGAATCCGTACCGCGGCACGAATCTTTCGCAGGATCTTCTCGAGCAACGGAAGGTCGCGAAGCAAGCCTGAGCCGCCGCACTTTACGACCTTCTTGGCGGGGCAGCCCAGGTTCAGGTCGACCAAGTTGAAGCCTAGATCTTCGATCACGCGCGCCGCCTCCGCCAGGTGGTCAGGATCGGCGCCAAAAAGCTGCGCGGAAATCGGTCTTTCTTCCTCGGTGTAATACAAATAGCGCTTCGAGCGCAGGTTTTGACGAAGCATTCCTTCGCTGGATACAAACTCCGTCATAATCAGTCCGCATCCACCAAATCGTTTGATGAAACGGCGGAACACAGTGTCGGTAATGCCGGCCATGGGCGCCAGGATATGGGCCGGCCGGATCACTAC
>JBAVYG010000543.1:0-13372 GCA_049698675.1 Terriglobia bacterium | reverse complement strand
ATACTCGGGAGCGAGCCACAGTGATTCCGGACACTGAGTGACTGCTTCCCTTAACATAGCGATCGAGGCGCGATATTGCTTGCCAAGTATTTCATGCACGTTCGTTTCAGCCATGACTTCCCTCCTCCTTGTGGGGACAAACCGCCCGGCGCGACGCCAGCTTCCGTCCAGGCCGAACCCGCCGGGCGAGGCGTTTGGGAGTGGCCACTCACTGTACCACTCGTTTTCATCTTCTTCTCGCGCCGCGAAGATTTTTCCTGCTATGAGTAGTGTCTCTGTGTCCTCGCTGGCCAGAAGAGCTTCAACACGGAGGTCACTGAGAGGCTCAGTGTGCTCCGTGTTAGGGCTTGAGAGGCACGGAGGACGCAGAGAACCTCATTTTGGGTGCGGCCACGGGGCCGCGCTGTAGCACGAACGGTCGGCTTCTTCTCCTGCCGCGAAGAAAGAATTCACCCCAGAGCGTACAGAGACCACAGAGAAAAATACTTCCGCTCTTCTCTGCGAACTCTGTGGCCTCTGTGGTGAGTCTCCTCTCGGGCTGCGGCCGCCAGACTGCGCCGTGTTAGCGGCCATTCCCTCGGTCGGGGGAGATGGCCTGCGCTTCCGCGCGGCGGCGGAAAATCCAGCGATAGACCAGGGCCCCGCCCGCCATGGTCAGCAGACCCAGCAAGGATTCCTTTGGCCGGAGTGCCATCGTGTAGCAGAGCATCCACGCACTGGCGCAGACAAAAACTGCGGGAGCGACGGGATATCCCCAACTTACGGCCCCGAGCCGCTTCCACCCGGGCCGGTTGCGCAGGCGCACCATGCCTGCCACCGCCAGGGCGGCAAACAGGACTAACGCGAAGCCAATGTAATAGAGCAGGCTTTCGAATGTTCCCAAGAGAATCATGACGGCCGTTGCCGCCGACTGCCAGAGGATAGCCTGCACGGGCGTCCTCCAGCGCGGATGCACGCGCGCCGCGCCGCGAAAAAAGCAGCCATCCTGGGCCATGGCGTAGTAGACGCGCGGGCCCACAATTACCATGGCGCTCACCGTGGAGAGTAACCCGACCGACATCACGCCACTGAAGAAGTCTCCACCTTTCCCTCCAAACAGCGCTTCCGCCGCCGCTCCGCCGATGCGTTCGATGCCCTTCATGGCCTCTAAAGGCATGGCATAGATGAAAGCGGCGTTCAACGCCAGATAAAAGACCGCAACAATCAGGGTCCCTGCTACCAGCGAAGCGGGCAACGTACGCTCCGGCGCCTTCATCTCCTCGGCCACATAAGTAGCAGCATTCCAACCGCTATAAGCGAACATCACGAAGATGAGGGAAACCGCGCATTGTCCGCCCAGGCTGTGGTGTGAGGTTCGGACTGCCTCTGCCGAGAAATGGGAGACGCTTCCCTTCCCCATCAGGAAGGCCAGCACCAGAAAGGCTCCCAGGACTCCGACTTTCAAGCCGGTAAGAACGTTTTGGATTTTGCCTGCGAAACGCACCCCAAGGATATTGGTGACCGCAAATACCGCAACCACCCCTACCGCCAACAGGTGCCCGTTGCCCGTGTGGATCCACCTCGAGGAGGTGGACAGCATTCCCGCCGGCGATCTGGGCGAGAGTGCGGGGAAAAAGTGCGCCAGATACTCGGAAAAAAGCAGCGCCGAGGCCGCGATGGGCGCTGCAAATCCTGCGAAGAAGGAAATCCAGCCACTCAGAAATCCCCAGGCCGGCCCCCAAGCCTCACGCAAGTAGATGTACTCTCCGCCCGATCGGGGCAAATTGATTGCCAGCTCCGCATAGCAGAGGCATCCGGCCAAGGCGACCAGCGCGCCCGCCAACCAGATGCCAAGCACCAGGGAAGGCTTGCCAAGATCCCCTGCCAGGAAGCCGGTGGTGCCAAAGATTCCCGCCCCAATCATGTTCGCGACCACAATGGCCGTGCCGTTGGTGAGGGTCAGTTCGCGGCGAAGAAAAGGTTGGGGGTCAGGCATCGGGGAAAGCTATCAGCCATCAGCCGTCAGCTATCAGAAAGCAGGCCACAGTCAACAGTTAATGACCGACGCACGGGGCCTACGGACTCCCTGCTTTTACTACGTCCTTCGGATGTATCACGTGAATTCCCGGATATCGGCTGAAGTCCGGCCCGTTGAAGGTAAGAAGATTGCTGATTCCGTAAACGTTCATGACAGCCACAATGCGCGCGTCGTGAACCTGCACCCCCGAAACCGAGTGAGCGACGACAAGCCGTCGCCACTCTGGATAGATTGCCGGGACATCGGGCAGAAGAGTCAAAATGCCTTCAAGTCGTGAGGCTTCGCGGTCTGCCTCGGCCGGTGAGAGGCCCAATCCATTGTGCTCCAGCGGTCGCGTACACACATTCCAAAACTCAATCATATTCTGCGGTGCTACGTATACGCGCTCACCCGACCGAAGAAGAGCCCTCACGGCAGTGCTTGCCTCCGCCTGCAGGGCATTAGCCCGATCGATGCGGCGAATCAGGATGTTCGTGTCCGCCAAGTACTCCATGAAGTCTATTCGTCATCCTTTCGATAGAGGCTTTCCCGGCTGATCGCGTCGTCAGAAAGAGGTGTACTACGGCGATAAGGAAAGTCCTCCGCCCAATCGTCGAAGGCCTTGGCCCTCTGTTCCGGCGTCAAAGCAGATTCGAGGGACAGTCCGGGCACGTGCTGTTCCAAAATACGCTGCACATACTGAATGACCGGAACCCCTTTCCTCTGCGCTTGAGCTGCTAACTCGGCCTCAATCTCCGGCCGGAGCTCAATCTGTATACTCATAGTCCCCCTCCAGTGCGCCTGACCGTGATTTCCATTTGGAATCCCGCATAACTGTGAGTGTACATCCCGCCGCGTCGTTTTGGAAGGTTGCGTTGGGGGATCGCGGCCTTCCCGATGCCAACTCCCTCGACAATATTCCTTGCGACCCATAGAATTGTCTTATGCGACGAATTGCGCGCGTCATTGACGTTACCAAAGACTGTGGCAGGTTTGCGGTTTTCGCCGTTCTTCCAGCGATTCTGCTTTTCTGCGAGCCGGCCACATCCCAAAGCACGCCTCTTTCCCCCGCCCAGAGCGATTCCGGCAAATATCTGGAGCACCTTGTGCCCTTTGTCCCCACGCCGCTCGATGTGGCGCAAAAGATGTTGGAAGTTGCCAAGGTCCAACCCGATGATGTGGTTTACGACCTGGGATCGGGGGACGGGCGCATTGTGATCCTGGCGGCACAGAAGTTCGGGGCTCACGCCGTGGGGGTGGAACTCAATTCCGACCTTTACGAGGAATCCTCGGAACGCATCCGAAAATTGGGCTTGCAAAGCCGCGCCCAGATACTCCACGAGAACATGTTTGAGGTCAATGTCCGTCACGCCACCGTGGTGACGCTATACCTTTTGACCGCCGTGAATGAGCGCCTGCGCCCCATGCTCGAGAGGCAGCTTCGTTCTGGGGCGCGTGTCGTCTCGCACGATTTCCAGGTCCCCGGCTGGCAGCCCGCGCAGACTGTGGATTTCATTTCAAAGAATGGAGTTCCCAGTAAAATCATGCTTTATGTTCGGCCATAATGAGTCGAGAGTCGAGAGTCAAGAGTCGAAAGCATCGGGAGATCGGGTGATCTGGTGATCGGGCGAAGAAACAAACACCACCCTGCAAAGTCTCTTGTACTCGTCCCAACAATCAATCACCCGATGACCCGATCCCTTCTCCCGATCACCCGATCAACAGATCTCCCGATCTCCTGCACGGCTTCGTACATGGCCACAATGTTCTCCGGGGGAACATTGGCCAGGATATTGTGAACCTGTTGGAAGACGAAGCCGCCACCGGGGCTGAGGATTTGTACCTGTTCTTTGACGTGCCGGCGCACTTCGTCCGGCGTGGCGTTGGGCAGGATGGTCTGCGTGTCGCAACCTCCGCCCCAGAATACCATGTCCTTCCCGAATTCAGCCTTTAGCTCCCGGGCGGCCATACCGGCGCAAGAAATCTGAACCGGGTTGATGGCCTCCAATCCGGCGTCAATCAAATCCGGCAATAGTTCCCGAACTCCGCCACAACAATGGAGCATTACTTTCACGTTGGCCAGTTGTTTAGCACGGCTCCACATGAGTTTGTGGCGAGGCTTGAAGAACTCCCCGTACATCTTGGGCGAAACTTGCGGCCCGCTCTGCATTCCCAGGTCGTCGCCGAACTTGATGAGGTCGATACAGTCGCCGACCGCCCCCAGATATTTCTCCAGGTTTGCGAGGTGAATCTCGACAAGGTCGTCGAGGAACTTGTGTGCCTTCGCGGGCTCGGCTGCCAGCAGCATAAAGAAGTTGTCGTTGCGATAGAAGAACTGCCCCGTCTCGAGCAGATTGCCGCCAAAGCCGCCCACAATGGCCTTGTCGGTCTTCTGCCGCAGCCGTTTTGCTCCCTCTCTCAACTGCGCATTATTGACCCATGGGCCTGGAGGGCCAGCGACGACGTGCCACATGCACTCTTGCATGGCCTCCGGGATGGTCTTGGGTCCATTTTCATCCGTGAACGGGAAATAAGTTTGTTCGAAATAGAGCGCGCCCTCGGGCATATGGGCAATCACACGCCCGCTCTTGGAGCGGAAGACCCACCTTCCGTCTGCCTTTTGAGGCAATGCCCACGCCGGCATCTTGCAGGGGGTACCATCCGGCAATGTCCAGTCTGCCCAGGATGCTTCGTCGAGGGCGAAAGCGCGGCCGAGATCGAGGACATCGATGCCGAATTTCTCCAGGACGTCGTCATCCACGATGGCCAATTGCTGAATAGGGTCGTAAACGCGAAGGGTCTTCTTGGGGAGTCCAAGATAATCGCGTAATTTGGCGTAGGCGATGGCGGCGATCCCTGAGGAAGGGTGACCGGAAAGATCAACCGGCACTCGGTCGGGCTGGCGATGATTGCAGGCAGTAAGAACCCTTTCTCGTGAGGTCATGGTTTACACTCAACGGTAATTGTAGGTGCCCTGGGCGATTCTTTCGACTGGCCCCGTCAGGATGATTTCTCCATTTTCCGGCCAGGCCACCAGGAGCGAGCCAGCTTCCGTTTGAACGCGAACTTGCCTTTCAGTCCGACCGTCGAGGATGCTTGCCACGGTAGCGGCGCACGAGCCGGTGCCAGACGACAGGGTGTGCCCCACGCCGCGCTCCCAGAACCGCACTGCGATCTCCTTTCTCGAGATCACGTTCACGAATTCCACGTTGGTGCGGTTCGGGAAAAGCGGATTGGTCTCAATCTCGCGTCCCAGGCTTTCCCAATCAAGGGGGTAGCGCAGAGTCTCGCTTCCCAGAGACTCTGCGGCTCTTAGGGCGGCAGGTGCCGGTCCCGCCGCGCGCGGGACCGGCGCTACATCAATGCTTTCGAAGTCCGTCACAAAAATGGAGCAATGTGGATTGCCCAGCGATGTCACCGTTGCTTGTACCACGCCTCGCCGGGTGCGAAGGGCGAAACCTTTGATGGGCGGAGGGAAATCCCCGGCCTTGAATGGGATCTTGGCAGGCTCCAGAACCGGAGCGCCCATGCCAACTCGAAACAGCCATTTACCCTTCCCTTCTTTTACCTTCTGGAGGGACTTCAGACCTGCTGCTGTCTCAATAAGAAATGATTGTCTGACCGGGGAAAGTTCCGCAAGGAAGGCGCCGGCACAGCGGATGCCGTTGCCGGACATCTCTGCTTCGCTGCCATCCGCGTTGAAAAAGCGGACGCGCGCAGTGTACTTCATGTTGTGGGGCGGCATCACCACCAAGAGTCCGTCCGCTCCGATGCCCTTATGGCGATCCAAAATCGCTGGCACAAACTTGGACAAAGAGTGCGGAAGGCCTTCCGCTCCCACGACAATGAAATCGTTTCCGAGGCCGTGAAACTTCGCAAAGGGGACTTTTTTTGTCATCGGAATTTGTCTCGAATCAGCGACCAGCTCTCAGCTTTCAGCCGTCAGCTCTCAGCTTTTGAAAAAACAGGTTGCGGCACGGTTCAAATAGTGAATAGTGAATGGTGAATAGTGAACTGCATGCTTCGCCCTACTTTCCTCTGTTCCCTGCCTTCTGCTTTCTGATTTCTACTTTCTGCTTTTCCGCTCATCACTCGTCACTTGTCACCCGTCACTGTTCTCCCGTTCCGCCGGCGATAAACTGCCACGCTCGATTCGTTCGGAAACGAGTCCCTTTCGAGCAGGTCAAAACCCGCAAAAGCCCGAGGGTAGGCACGCATAAGCTCATCCACCGCGTCACCCTCGCCGCGAATAATCCATTCCACCCATTTCCCGGCATCCGGCCGGAGCCTGCGCCAATACCTGCGGTTCGTCTCGGTAATGGTATTACGGTAAGAAATCCCGACTTCCGGCATTACACACGGCCACTTACCCGCCGCCACCAGCACCCGCTGTCCATCATAGTTGTCACGGAGGAAGCGGACGACAGCTTGCTGGCGCGGTGATCGGCAAGGAGTATTCAGGAGGCCCTCCTTGACAACCGCAAGTTCCTCGGCTCCTCCGGAAAGAAGTAAGTAACTTTGCCAGGCAAGCACGACCACAAAGAACGCCAGCAATCCGTTACGCCGACGCCGTGGCAAACCTCCAGGGAGAAGGAAGGCCGGGAAAAGCGCCAGGGCCGGAACCATTTCCACTCCATACCTCAAATTGTAATAGGTGTGAGGAAACAGAGTTGGCACGTAAAGCGGAATGGAGGCATGCGCAAGGGCGTGGATATAGAACGGCAAGGGAACCAAGAACAGAAATGCCACCGCTCCCCTCCCCCAAACTCGCCGATTCACTGCCCATGCAACCAACCCAAGGATGGCCAGCTCGATTGGCCAAACTCCGAGGACTAGTCTGAGGTCCTCAAGATAATAGCGTGCGGAGAGGAGAAGCTTGCCGTCGGTCGGATAGGGAAACGCCGTGGTGGCAACTTGATGGGCATATATCGCTTGGGCCGAAAATGGCCCGTTGCAAAACTCCAGGGGATTCCCGAAGCGCCAGGCGTTGTGAAGCAACCAGAGCATAGGCCCGGCCCCGGAAATGATCGAGAAAACCAAGGCGTGCCGGATGCGGGATTCCCAGGACTGACGCCGCGCGAGCAGCACAAACAAGGCCGCGAAGGGCAGGACGTACCACTCCTCATAACGGGTGAGCGTCCCGAAAAACCCTGCCCCCGCCGCGCCCAACAGGGCCCGAAGCCTGCCGGCTTCCCTGTAGCGGAAAAGTTCGTAGACCACCAGGACCGCCCAAAAGATGGCCAAGGGTTCCGTCAGTGGAGTGCCTGCGAGATAGAGAAGGTTGGGACTGAGCAGAATCCCAGCGAGCGCAAGGATGCCTGCCGACCTGCCCCCATTGATTTCCGTCCCAAGTCGATACAGGAGCCAGGCAGTGCCCGCAAAAGCTGCCGATGAAACGATGCTTCCGGCCAGCCCCGTCCTCCACAGGAAGTCACTCCGTGCCAATGGGGCGGCCAAGAGGTGAAACAGGGGCAGCCAAACACTACCAATCTCATCATAGCCGGGGGTCAGTGAATCGAAGATGCGCCGCGCGCCCTCCATGTGAGCGACAGCGTCGCCATAAATGTTCGTCAGCCCTCGGGAGTAGAAAACGTAAAGGGCCCCCACGGTGACCGCAGCGATGCAAGCGGCCACCAGGCCGTCGGACTTGAACGACAAAGGGGGCGGGCAGGCGCCGGAATCCGTTGGGTGGAGGGCTTGTTCAAGCATCAAAATGCGTTAGGTTCTTGAACTCGCGGTAGCGGGCTTCAATCTCCTTGGGGGTGAGCCGGAGTAGCCTCGCGAGTCCGAACTCTTCGACGGCGTAGCTGGCCATCACCGAACCGTAGATCACCGCGCGGCGAAGCTGGCCATGCGACAGGTCACCAGCTTTGGCCAGATGCCCCATGAAGCCGCCTGCAAAGCTGTCTCCGGCGCCGGTGGGATCGTGGACTTCATCGAGTGGGAAGGCCGGCGCGGAGAAGATTCCGCCCTCGGAGAAAAGCATGACACCGTGCTCTCCACGCTTAACGACCAGGGTGCGCGGGCCCATCTTCTGGATAACTTCGGCAGCCTTCTTGAGGTTGGAAATGCCGGAAAGCATTCGCGCTTCCGTCTCATTGATCAGCAGGACATCGACTTCAGCCAGAGTTTTCTTCAACTCCTCCGGCTTGCCCTTGATCCAATAATTCATGGAATCCAGGGCCGCCAGGCGAGCCTTAGGAAGTTGCCGGCGGACATGGAGCTGCAACACCGGATCGATATTGCCCAGGAACACGAACTCGGTGTCGAGATACGAGGCGGGTATCTTAGGCGAGAATTCCTCGAAAACGTTGAGGTGCGTTTCGAGCGTTCGCGCCTCACTCATATCGCCGGCGTATTCACCCGACCAGCGAAACGTCTTTCCGGGAGCCCGCACCAGGCCAGCAGTATCAACGCCGCGGTCTTGAAATAATCGGAGGTGCTCTTCTCCGAAGTCGTCGCCGACCACGGCCACGACCTGGACAGGGACAAACCAACTCGCGGCGAGCGAGAAATAGGCCGCCGACCCACCCAAGATGTTCTCTGCCCTCCCGTGCGGGGTTCTGATGGAATCAAAGGCCACAGTGCCAACAACCAACAATGCCATTGATAATCCTCTTCGTTATAGACAATTGCCCAATAAATCTAATGTATTACTTTATATACTTTCCGACCAGCAACGAAAGCTTTTTCTTAGCTCGCGGTGAGATTCTCCGGCGGTCCGTCAGGATGGCGTGGGCTAGCGCCGAACCACACTTGCAGTTACGTTGTTGAGGCATAGAGCGAATTGCTTTGAGGAGAATCTTCTGCGAGTTCTCGACATTGTGCGCAAGGTACTCCAATATCATGTTCACGGTCACGGCGTCGTGCTGGGGATGCCAGCAGTCGTAGTCGGTCACCATGGCGAGTGTGGCGTAACACAGCTCGGCCTCCCGCGCGAGCTTGGCTTCAGGCAGGCTGGTCATCCCCACAAGGTCCATTCCCCACGAACGGTGAACGTTGGACTCGGCTTGGGTGGAAAACGCCGGCCCCTCCATACACAGGTAAGTGCCTCCCGTATGACAGCGGACGCCTACATCTTTGCACGCCCCGGCCAGCACGTCCACGACCGTAGGACAAACGGGCGTGTCAAAACTGATGTGAGCAACGAGGCCGTCGCCAAAGAACGTGGAAGCGCGCTGGCGGGTGCGATCGAAGAACTGTGCAGGCAAGGCCATGTCCATGGGACGGTAATCCTCCTGAAGAGACCCTACGGCGCTGACTGAGATGATGCGCTCCACCCCCAGTTTCTTGAACCCGTAGATGTTGGCACGCGAATTCAGCTCCGTCGGCAAAAGGATGTGGCCACGCCCGTGCCGAGATAGAAAAGCCACCTTGCGTCCTTCCAAGTTGCCGAGAATGTAGGCGTCTGATGGTTTGCCAAAGGGCGTAGCGATGCGGACTTCCCGGACTCGCTCGATGCCCGGCAGGTTATAAAGGCCGCTTCCTCCGATGATTCCAATTTCTGCTTGTGGCAAAGGTCCTCCCTCTATGAGTTTATGATCTCAGCCTAACTCCGACTTGTCATTCCGAGCGAAGCGAGGAATCTCGCTCTGCCGAGTCAAGGAGTCGAGAGTCAAAGGTCAAGGGGTGTTGACTTTTCGACTTTCGACCCTCGACTTCTCGACCTCTACACAGAGCGAGATTCCTCGCTTCGCTCGGAATGACAACGATTGCAAAAGCCTTTCAGCATCGTGTTAAGTTACTCCAGTGGCCGTGCTGCAATCTTGCCGTCGATTTCCACTAAACGCAACCAGGGCACATTCGGGTCATGAGGAAAAACCACGATAGCTTCTTTTTGAGCTAACTCGGGCAGCAGGCGCTTCTTGCTGGCGAGAGTCTCCATCGGATACAGGTCGAAGCTCATGATCCATGGATAAGCCAGATGCGCGGCGGTGGGAACGGTATCGGAAATGAAATATGCACACTCGTTCCTGGATTCAATGCGCACACACTGCAAGTTGCGCGTGTGACCCGGTACGACCTCAACCCGAATGCCTGGGACTATTTCCGCTTCGCCATCGAGAAACTCGGTTTGCGGCTCGGCGGGCTTGAAGAATTCCTCCACGTAGCTGGCTTGGTCTCGTTCCGTGGGATTCAGGGCGTGCTGCCACTCGGCGCGCTGGATGAAATAACGAGCGCGCGGAAAAGTGGGGATAGTTTTCCCGTCCAGACGCCGCGTGTTCCAACCGCAATGGTCGAAATGAAGGTGCGTGTTGATGACAATGTGGATGTCCTCCGGCTTGAGCCCCAATTCATCGAGTCCCGCGAGGAGCGTCGTGGGATGTTGGACATCATAGATGTCCTTGAACTTCGCGTCGAACTTGTCCCCAATGCCTGTCTCCACCAGAATGTTCTGCCTCCCGGCACGAATCAGCAGGCAGGTCAAGGAAAGCCGGATTCGGTTGCGTTCGTCCGCTGGGGCCTTGCGTTCCCACAGGGGCTTCGGCACGACGCCGAACATCTGTCCTCCATCGAGGGCAAAAGTTCCGTCGCTGATCGCGTGCAGTTCGAAATTACCTAACTTCATTTCTCTTCGACCAGTTCGATGAGCACCCCAGCGGTGCTTGCGGGGTGTAGAAAAGCTACTTGCTCGTTCCCTGCCCCGCGACGAGGCTCACGGTCGATCAAGCGGACCCCGGCATTTTCCAGCTTTCGGAGCGTCCCCGCAAGGTCCTCAACCGCAATTGCTACATGGTGGAGGCCCTGCCCGCGCTTGGCGACAGAGCGCGCAAGCGGTGAATCCCCGGAGGTAGCCTCGAGCAACTCCAGGCGGGTTTCGCCTACCTGAAACATCGCCACGCGTACCTTCTGCTCCTCGACAACTTCTTCCGAGTCGGGTGGCTTCCCCAGCAGTTTTTCGAAAACAGGGCGCGCGGCCGCTAGCGAGCCGACTGCGATACCAATGTGGTGAATTCTCATAAGTGCAGTTGTCAGTTCTCAGTAATCAGTTGGAAGAACGCGGTCAGGGACAGTTTTGAATTATGAATTCTGAATTATGAATGGCCTTCTTCATTGTCTCCGCTGCCGCCGGGCTTCTGCTTATTGCACACTGCCTACCTCCTGTCTGGTCGGAGCTGGGCAAGAACAGTAAGCAATAGGAAGTAAGTGATAGGCAATGGGCAATTCATAATTCAGAATTCAGAATTGCCCTCGCCCCTGACACCCGAAACCTGCTTTACTGATTCGGCGACGATTCTCTCGACCAGTGAATAGGGATCAGCGCGATGCTGGAGCAGGTCGTAAACGAATTGCTCGAGGGAACCGTCGCGCAAACGTTCGTTGATAACTTTCTCGAAGAGATCCCGACGCAGCAGCTCAAGGAAACGGCTACGCAAGTAACTCCTTCGGCGCTTTTCCTTCAAAGCACCCTGCTCTTGGAAGGAACGGAATTGCTCGAGTGCTTGCCTTACTTCTCCCACGCCCGAACCCGTGGTGGCGATCGCCTTGACGATGGGGGGACGCCAACCGTCCGCGCGGGAAGCCATGGAAAGCATAGCCTGGACTTCCTGCTCGAGGCGGTCAGCGCCGGGACGGTCCGCCTTGTTGATGACGTAGAGATCGGCAATCTCCATAACGCCGGCCTTGAAGGTTTGCACGTCATCACCCATACCCGGGACCAAGAGCAAGGCTGTGGCGTCTGCCAGGCGAGCGACTTCCACTTCGTCTTGCCCTACTCCTACGGTTTCAATCAGCACCACGTCGCAGCCCGCCGCGTCGAGGATAGTGACCACGTCATGGGTGGTTGGCGCCAAGCCTCCCAACTGTCCGCGTGTAGCCATGCTGCGGATGTAAATCTCTTTGTCGCTCGAAAGGCTCTGCATGCGGATGCGGTCGCCGAGAAGGGCACCGCCCGAAAACGGGCTGGTGGGGTCAACCGCGATGATTCCCACGCGCGCTCCAGCACGTCGATACTCGCCCGCAAGCTTTTCCACCAGGGTGCTTTTCCCGGCCCCGGGAGACCCTGTAACCCCGACGACTTCCGCCTTCCCGGAGGCAGGAAACAGCCTCTTCAAGAGTTCCGTGCCCAGCGTATCGCCGGCCTCCACCGTAGAGATAGCGCGAGCGATGGCCCGCCGGTCTCCCGCGAGCACTTTCGCAGCCCAAGTCTGGATTGAATCCGCCATTTGGTGGCAGGGCCCGCCCTGGTTTCGGCCAAGTGTCTCGCGGGCTGTTACCATGCGCTGGATATCACCGGTCCCCTGGTCGCGTACGATCTCCCCACAATCAAGGCTATACCACAAGCCATGCAGCGTCAAGAAATTGGCAACGCACGGGGTCAAATGCGCGGGCCGGAGAAAGGAAGTGGACGCGATGTGCTCACCGCGCTTGGGGGAAGGCCAAAGCCTGGGCCAGGTTCCGAAGCCGTAGTCGAGGGCGAAGGTGGCAGCGCTTGGGAGCGCGGTCCCGAAACCTACCCTTTGTGAAACACGGGCGGCATGCGACTTGACCTTGATGCTGACCGGTTCCGGTGTCCGTGCATCACCGCACAAAGGTCGGTTCTTACTGCCGGAAAATCGTCACCCCGGATTGTTCGGCAGCCTTGCGCATCGGCACGTCGAGAGTGGCGAGGGTCAGTCTTTCCCGCGAGGCAAGATCGACATACGCCGCATCATAAGCCGTAAGGCCATAGCGCATCGCCGCCGCGGTTCCATCCCGAACGACCGTCAAGGGGGAAGTGTCTTCAACCTCGATGCTCAAGTGTGACAGGGCCGCCAGAAACGCCTTTTCGTCGGTGGAAGTGATGCGCTTGCGCAGATAGGCGACGGCAAGGCCGTTCGCAATCTCCCACGCCCAGAGTTCGGGAACACGCAAGCCTTCCTGCTCAACAACGGCTAAAACGGCGTCGGCATAGGGGCTGCTCTCATCGGGCAATGCCCATGCAAGGGCGACGGAAGCATCAACGACCAGAGGCATTTATCGGCGCCCATAGTTGACATAATCGCGCGTTGTCCAGCCTTCAGGATCAGGTTTGACGCGGGCGCGTAAAGCGCGCATCTCGGCGACCACACTGCCGGGAGATACGGGACGGAAGCCGGCATCTCCCTGAAGCAGACGCAACACGGCATCCTTCGCTAACCGCTCGGCGTCCGTGCCTGCGTTCGCTGCAATCTGCGCAAGTTGCGCTTCCTGCTCGGGGGTGAAGTGTAGTTCCATCGCCTTCAAGAATACGGGAAAACCGGCTCCGGGGCAACCCCGAAAAAATTCGATGTCGCAGCAATATGAGAAGTTCCTATTCCAGCAAAGTAGAAAGTTCCTGTTGAAGTCCGGCAGACTGGCTGGATGAGAAAACAGGAGATGCTGGCGATGAGCACGAAGGAACGGGATCGATTGAAG
>JBAVYG010000542.1:0-4740 GCA_049698675.1 Terriglobia bacterium | reverse complement strand
ATTCCTCGCTTCGCTCGGAATGACAATGATCGCAGAGGTTTTTCAGCATCCTCCTGAGGTTTTGATGCAGCTTTTCCCCGCAGGTTGGATGAAGGGGACTCTGGGGCGATCATCGTTTGGCCAAGGATGGCTGGAATTGACGATTGCCCGAGAAACCAAAGTCGAAAATCGAAATTCGAAACTCGGGAGCCGGCAGTGGGATTTCGAACTTGGATTTTCCAGTTTCGATTTTCGAGTTTCGATTTTCGAGTTTCGGTCTTTGGGAGTCGATCGGCAATCTTGGCCAGCCTACTCGCGCACCTCCGCGTGGTGGCGCACTTCCACTCCCTCCACCAGGAACAGAACATCTTCGGCAATGTTGGTGGCGTGATCAGCGAGGCGCTCCAGGGCGCGGGCTATGAACATCAGGTTGATGCTTTGCCGGACCGTGGTGGGATCTCGCTCCATCAGGCCGATCAATTCTTCATACACGGAGTCACGGAGTTGGTCGATAACATCATCGGAGGTAAGGATGCTACGCGCGAGTTCGGCATCCTTCCTCACGAATGCATCCAGGCTATTCCGAATCATCGACTGGGCGATGGTCGCCATATGAGGAATATCGACCAACTCCTTCGAGATGGGTTCACGCATCAGGGCTAGAGTCCTGCGGACGATGTTGACCGAGATATCCCCCATGCGCTCCAGGTCGTTGTTGATCTTGATGGCGGCGGTAATAAACCTGAGGTCGGTCGCCATGGGCTGAACCCGGGCCAAAAGGCTGGTGGCCAACTCGTCGATCTGGATCTCCATGCGGTTGATTCTGGCTTCGTTCTGTAGGACCTGCTGCGCCGCCGCCTCATCCTTTTCAATGAGCGACTGGACGCTGCGGTAGACGGAGTCCTCCACCAGCCCGCTCATTTCCAGCAGGCGGTTTCTGAGGTTTTCAAGTTCTTCTTCAAAGTGGCGCATCATCGCGTAAGAAGCAGGTCGTAGGCGGAGGGCAGGGAAAATTTCCCCCCTGCCCATTCCAACTCTTGCCTGCCCATTTCCTCCTCATCAAGTTTGGCCCAAAAGCTCACTCCTAACATCAGGGTGGGGCACGCCTTAATTCTCTTCCGGGGCTCTCTCCTCCCATCGGGCGGGTCCCCGCGACAAACAACCTACCACCT
Source organism: Terriglobia bacterium (assembly GCA_049698675.1). Taxonomy (GTDB): domain Bacteria; phylum Acidobacteriota; class Terriglobia; order UBA7540; family UBA7540; genus CAVROP01. The sequence goes on along the minus strand of JBAVYG010000542.1, from coordinate 3,589 downwards.
TTTGCTCACCACCTCTATCCGAACCGGCCGGTGATGTAGTCTTCGGTTTCCTTCTTGGTAGGCGTCTTGAAGATGATTTCCGTTTTGTTATATTCGATCAGTTCTCCCAATAGGAAAAAGCCCGTGAAATCCGCCACCCGCGCGGCCTGCTGCATATTGTGGGTAACAATAATCAGCGTGCACTGGTCCTGGAGGGAAAAGAGCAACTCCTCTATTTTCGCCGTAGCGATGGGATCAAGGGCGGAGCAGGGCTCGTCGAGGAGCAGCACCTCCGGGTCGACAGCCAAGGCTCTGGCAATGCACAAACGCTGCTGTTGACCCCCGGAAAGAGCGTAGGCCGATTTCTGGAGTTGATCTTTCACTTCATCCCACAGTGCCGCGCGGCGCAGACTCTTCTCCACTTTTTCCTTCAGGGCGGCCCCACTGTGGGTGCCATTCACCCGAAGCCCGTAGGCAATATTGTCAAAAATGGACTTGGGAAAGGGATTCGGCCTCTGAAAAACCATGCCCACGCGCCGTCGCAGTGTGACCGGGTCCATGCTAAGAAGATCTTCATTGTCGAACAAGATCTCGCCCTCCGCCCTGGCGTGCGGCACCGTCTCGTACATGCGGTTCAGAGTGCGCAAGAAAGTGGACTTACCACAACCCGAAGGACCAATGAGGGCGGTGATGCGGTTGGTGAGGACCTGAAGGCTGACGCCAAAAAGGGTTTGCTTGGGACCGTAGTAGAAGTCCAATCCGGAAACCCGCAATTTAACGTCGTCTGCGGCCACTGTCCCTCCTGAAGATTGAGCGGGGCCGCTTTCCTGCTTGAGCAGCGCCGCACCACCGCCATCCGAAGTCGTCATGACAGTTACCACCTAATGGGCAGATCGCCCGGAAACCAATAATTTGGCGGCCACGTTCGCCACCAGCACGAGAGTCAAGAGAACCAATCCGGCAGCCCAGGCCTGCTTGTGCCAGTCCTCATAGGGCGAGATGGCGTAAGTGTAGACCATGACCGGCAGCGAGGCCGTAGGCTGATTCCACCCCGGGCTCCAGAACCGATTGCTAAAGGCGGTGAACAGGAGCGGCGCCGTTTCACCCGCAACGCGAGCGATAACCAGGATGATCCCCGTGACAATCCCCTTGCGCGCCGCGGGCACGACCACGGTGGCGATAGTTTTCCATTTGCTCGCCCCCAACGCCAGGCCGCCTTCCCGCAGCACCAGCGGGACCGTGCGCAGGGCTTCTTCCGTGGTGCGCACCGCGATGGGGATCATCATCACGCCCAGCGCCAAACCTCCCGCTAAGGTTGAAAAATGCTTCATCGGCAAGACCACGATGGTGTAAGCAAAAATCCCCATGACAATCGAGGGCACGCCGTTCAAGAGATCGGCCGTGTACCGAACGACAAAAGGAAACGCCCGGCCCCCGAATTCGGCCAGATAAACGCCCCCCAGGAAACCAATCGGGATGCCGAAGGCAGACGCCAGCAGAAGCAGCTTCCCGCTCCCCACAATGGCGTTGGCCATCCCTCCACCGGGTTCGCCAACGGGGGTCGGCAAGTGCGTCAGGAAGGCCCAACTGAGGGAGCTTCCTCCATTCCACACCAGGTACCCCAGGATGAAAAATAAGACGCCCACCGTAACCAAGGCACAAAGCCCCGTCATGCTGAACATGAAATAGTTGACGAACTTGCGCCAGGTATCACGCCAGAGCATCAGTGCCCCGACCCCCTCTGAGTTGTGGAGATAATGATGATTCGCGCCAAGCCGTTAATCACAATCGTCAGCGCAAACAGCACCAAGCCCAGCTCGATCAGCGCCTGCAGGTAGAGATCGCCGGTGGCTTCGGTAAATTCGTTGGCAATCACTGCGGCGATGGAATAGCCGGGCGCAAATAAGGAAGAACTGATTCTAGGATCATTGCCGATGACCATGGTAACCGCCATCGTCTCACCTAAAGCTCTCGCCAAGGCGAGGAAGATGGAGGCCATGATGCCAATGCGGGCGTAAGGGACCACGACCTGCCAGGTGGACTCCCACTTGGTAGCGCCGAGCCCCAAGGCCGCCTCACGTTGTTCCACCGGGACAGCCAACAGGACCTCGCGTGAGATCGAAATGATGAATGGCACGACCATGATGGCCAGTACCAAACCGCCTGCCAACATCCCTACGCCGTACATCGGCCCCTGAAAAAGCGGTAAGAACCCTAAAGTGCGCTTCAGGAATGGCTCGCCATATTGACGGAGAAACGGCACCATGATGAATATGCCCAGCAATCCGTAGATTACGCTGGGCACCGCCGCCAGAAGCTCGATGACAAAAGTCATCGCATTCGAGATGCGCGGAGGCGCCAGCTCAGAAAGGAAGACTGCCGCCCCTACTCCCAGCGGAACTGCCACAAGCAAGGCAAGCGCGGAGGTGACAAGCGTGCCATAAACGAAGGGCAAAGCGCCGAAGTCCCCGCTCACCGGATCCCAAGTGCGGCCGGTCAAGAATCGAAATCCAAACTTGTGTAGGGTGCCCGTAGAATTGACATAAAGCTGTTGAACGAGAGCTACCGTCACCAGCAGGATGCTCGCCGCGCAGAGAAGCGTGAAGAGGTGGGCAAACGTATCGCCGCTTCGAAGGCCTTGGATAAGAGCAGGCGCGCGACGATTTGCAGCCGCGCGCCCTGTCGGAACTGGAATGCCTGCCATAGCGATTTATTGGATCTGCGAGATCTGCTTCAACTCTTTCGCCACCACTTCCTTGGGAAGCCGCGCGTAGGACAGAGCTTCAACTGCCTTTTGACCGTCGTTCAGCATCCAGGCGAGAAAACCCTTGATGATCTCTTTCTTATTGGCGTCCTCGATTTTCGTCGGAATCAGAAGGTAGGTGAAGCTGGCAATGGGATAAGCAGCTTTGCCAGGCGCGTTGGTGATGGAAATGCGGAAATCTTCGGGCATGCTCTTCGCATAGCCTGCCGCTGCGGCGGTCACGCCTGCAAGGTCCCCTTTGACGAAGACGCCGGCAGCGTTTCGAACACGACCGTAGGGAATCTGGTTCTGCACCGCGTAGATGAGCTCGACGTAACCTATTGCCCCTGGCGTCTGTTTGACCAGCCCAGTTACGCCTTCGTTTCCCTTTCCGCCCAGGCCTACAGGCCAGTTTACGGAAGTGTTCCGCCCCACCTTGCTCTGCCACTCCGGCGAGATTTTCGAGAGGTAGTCGGTCCAGACGTACGAAGTTCCGCTACCATCCGAGCGGTGCACAACGACGATATCTTGAGTCGGAAGGTCTACGCCCCTATTGTATTTGGCAATCTCAGGGTCATTCCACTTGGTGATCTTGCCCAGGAAAATGTCCGTCAGAACCTCCCCCGTAAAGTTAAGCTCTTGAGATACGCCGGCAATATTGTAAGTCGGAACGACGGCGCCCAATACTGTTGGAAAATGAAGAATCTTGATTTTGGCCTGTCCAAGCTGTTCGTCATTCATGGGAACGTCTGAAGCGCCGAAATCCACTGTCCCGGACAAGAGTTGGCGAATTCCTCCTCCAGAACCAATGGACTGATAGTTGATCTGAATGTTGGAGTGGATCTTGTTGTAATCTGAGAACCACTT
>JBAVYG010000541.1:0-4059 GCA_049698675.1 Terriglobia bacterium | reverse complement strand
TGAACAAACAACAAATCCGCCTTTCGCGCATTGTTCGAGGATTCCAGGGACGAAGGGTCGCCGTCTTAGGCGACTACATACTGGATGAATTGTTGCGTGGGGAAGTCACGCGCATCTCTCCGGAAGCGCCGGTGCCGGTGGTTCTCATTCAGGATTCCAGCATGGGAAGAGACTATCCGGGGGGCGCAGGGAACGTGGCAGCTAATGTCGCCTCACTGGGCGGCAGGCCAATTCCCTACGGGGTCGTCGGCAATGATCAAAGTGGCAAGCGACTGCGGGCGTTGCTTGAGAGTCGAGACATCCCGACCCGCACGCTCTTTTCCGAACGCCGGCGGATGACACCTCACAAAGTCCGCATCGCTGCGATTCAGCATCAACTCCTCCGCCTGGACTTCGAGAGACAGGAGGTCATAACAAGGAAGACTGCAGAAAAGCTTGCCCGCAATTTCGCGCTCGAGGCGGGGCGGCTGGATGCGCTGATTATTTCTGATTATCGTAAAGGAACAGTAACAGCCGAACTCTGCAACCAAGTGAGAGCCCTGGCTCGCCAGCGCCGCATTCCGGTGTTTGTGGATCCCAAGCCCGAGCACCCGGAAATTTGTCGCCACGCCACCGTGGTTACTCCAAATCTGCACGAGGCGGAATTAATGGCCCACGCACCGCTACGCAGTCGGCATGACCTGGAAATCGGTGGGCAACGGTTGCGCGCGGAACTCGACTGCTCCTGTCTACTGATTACCCGAGGCAGCGAGGGAATGGTGCTCTTTGAGCCGAATAAGGAAGGGCAGGAAATCAAGAGCCTGCCTCGGCCGGTTTACGATGTAACGGGTGCGGGTGATACCGTCCTCGCCGCCCTGGCGCTGGCCTTCATTTCCGGAGCCTCGGTGAGGGAAGCCGCAGAACTGGCCAACCTTGCCGGCGGCCGCGTGGTGCTGAAATTCGGCACCGCTCAGATCACTCAAGAAGAACTGCTCGGGGCGGTGGCGGAAGAATTATGAATAGTGAATGGTGAATAGTGAATTGTAAGTTCTGAATTGAGGAAGTGTAGCGGCCCGAGGCGCTGGGAACGGCGCTCAAAGCAAACTCCGGGTCGCAATTTACCATTCACCATTCAGAACGCTGAATAGGACAGTCCTTTCGTCTTGCGGTCCACGACAATGTCGAGGGGCGGATCAACGTTGTTGACTCTTATGGTGACAACAACGAGGGACGACCCCTTGGATTTCGTGCCTAGAATCTGAAATTCGCGAATCTTACCGTAGTCTCCCTGTATCCCCCAACCGTGCAGAAAATCCTGGAAAGAATAGGAGGGGCTCGGCTGCCAAAGGCGGTAGGCCTCCTGAAACTTTCCTTGCTCGAGGGTTGTTAGGAAGCGTGTCACCGCGCGCTCCTCAGGATAATTTCGAAAAGAGTAGTAAAGACCTTCGGCAATCAGAAGAATCAAGACGCCGAGGACTATGTACCTCCAGATATGGATGGGAGGTTTGGGAGGTGGTGCATCCAACAACGTCATGGGCTTTGCCCTCTCTGATGATTTACTCGGCTCAGTCTACCAGGATGCCGGATAAAGGTAGGTGGTATGTGGTAGTTGGCAGGTGGGGAAAAACCTCGCCCCCACATACCACCTACTACCTACCGTTCTATTGTATTCGATGCGGGGGAATTCTGAAGAGCAGTTTGAGCAGGCGCGAAAGATGGACCTCGCGAACCTTCCCCAGCAGAACCGTAAGAGGTTAAAGCGTGCGGGGGAAAAGCCAGGTTGCCAAGAGCATGGAAAGAACGCCGAATAGGGCGAGATATGTCAGGTCGCCCGCGATCGCGACCAGGGGGGTATTCTTGAGCAACAGGGCCTTGAATGCGTGCACGGCATAGGTGAAGGGATCGACACCGGAAATGACCTTCATCCACTTGGGGAAACCATTGATGGGGTAGACAGCGCCGCTGGGGAAGAAGAGGAAGGTGTTGAGCACACCGAAAGTCGCCCGAGGCACCAAGGGGTCGCTTACCCTCACCATGAAAAGGAACATCATGCTGATCAGGGCGATTGACGTGATCGCGATAAGCAGAAGGAGCTTCATCATGCGGACAGGATCCAGGGGATGCGGGATGCCCGCGATGATCGATCCCAGAGTCGTCAGCACCAACCCCGCCAGGGAGGCCTTGATTGCCCCTGACAAGTTGAAGCCCAGAATCAATTCCGATTTGCTGATCGGCGTCAGAAGATAGCCCTCGTGAAGCCCGCGAGCCTTATCGTCAATATAGATGATCCCGCCGCCGATCATCGCCGATATGTAGATCGCAATAACAATCGAACCCGAAAGCAGGTATTGGATGTAGGGAACGTAAGGGTAAAGCTCCACCACGGAAAGCGTGATTCCGCTGGGCACGCGAGGGTTGAGGCCGCGCTGATTGTAAGCGCCGAGCAAATCGGAGAATGCTCCTTCCAGGGCCCCGACGGCGAAATTATCCGTGTTGTCTTCAATGAGCGCCACCTGCGGCGCGTCCTGCGCAAGAAAACGCCGGGAGAACTCAGGCGGGATGTTGAGCACCGCGTTGATTTTCCCCTCCCGCAAGTCGGTGTTGGCCTTCGTGAGGTCCGTATAGTCGACCGTCGTGAAGGTGCGCGCATTGGCGGCAATGGCTCCAAACATCTCCCGCAACTTCACCGTGGGGATGCCGCGATCCTGATCGACAATTCCCACTTTCAAATCTTTGATCTTCCCGCCGAACGCGTAACCCAGGACCACCAACTGCACCAGCGGAAAGAACATGGAGACGACAATCAGGGTGGGACTTCGCATGAACTTGCGCAGGTCTCGTTCGATGATGGCCAGAATACGATTCATAGGATTGCGTCCCTAATGCCTGGGAGGCATGAAGCCGAAATCGTAAGCTCCCGCTTCCTGCAAGGCATCGCGTAACTGCCTGCCGGTGTAGTGCATGAAGACGTCATCCAGGGTGGTGCTCTGCACCGAAAGCGAGGTAATTTCCACATGCGCCAGGCGCGTTGCTTCCATCAACGCCACGGTGGTTCTGGGCCCGTTGTTCGACCCGATGCGGTAAACATGGTCTTCCGCCTTCACGCTCTGCACTTCCGGAAGGTTCTTGAGGGTTTCAGGCCATCCCTCGGGAACTCCTGAGAAGCTGACTTCCAGAATGTTGTTTCCGGGAATCGATGCCTTGAGTTTCAGCGGCGAGTCGAGCGCCACAAGCTTCCCGTGGTCCATAATCGCGATGCGGTCGCAAAGCTTGTCGGCCTCGTCCATGTAATGCGTGGTCAGCAGGATCGTGAGGTCGCGGCCCTTCTTGAGTTTCATCAGCATTTCCCAAACCCCGATACGCGAAGCGGGGTCGAGGCCCGTGGTCGGTTCGTCGAGAAAGAAAATGTTGGGCTCATGGACAAGCCCCCGCGCGATTTCCAGCCTACGCCGCATGCCACCGGAGAAGTTCTTGACCGGCCTATCGGCCCATTGCTCTAAGTCCACGGCTTCCAGCAGTTCTTTCACTACGCGCCGGCGTCGCTCACCCGGAACTCCGTAAAGCTTGGCAAAGATGTTCATGTTCTCGTTCGCGGAAAGGTCCAAGTCGGAAGTCATGGCTTGGGGGATGACTCCAATCGACCTGCGCACTTCATCAGGCTCGCGCACCACATCAAAACCATTGATGATCGCGGTGCCGGCGGTGGGAGGAATCAGCGTGGTGAGCATGCGGATCAGGGTTGACTTGCCCGCTCCGTTGGGACCGAGCAAACCAAAGATTTCCTCGCGCTGCACGGTGAAGCTCAAGCTGTCAACCGCGCAAAACGTGCCAAAACATTTCCTGATTTCAAGAACTTCAACCGCCGGCACGAGCTTGTTCCTTTCCAGACCGATAAACAGTTGTCAGTAGTCAGTGGTCAGTCGTCAGTGGACTCCTGACTCCTGAATCCTGACTCCCGAATCCTGCATCCTGCCCGTCACTTCGCCTCCGGCAGCGGGACATTCACGTAGGCCGTCAACCCCGGCCAGAGGCTGCGGTCGCTGTTATCCACCCGCAGACGGAATTCAAAGGTCTTAATGT
>JBAVYG010000540.1:0-6226 GCA_049698675.1 Terriglobia bacterium | reverse complement strand
CGCGTCCCAAACCAATCAGACCAACCGCCGTGTCACGCAAAGCAGGGGGAGAAACCAGAAATACCAACTTCCCCCGTCGTTCCAACAGATTATCGCTTTAAAGAAGAGAAGTTTTTGACAGAACCCAAGCGGGAACAGGGGAGAGGACTGCATGAGCGATCTCGACGCCTGGCGCAAGCGGATTGACGAGATCGACCAACAGCTCCTGAAGCTGCTGAATGAGCGCTCGCAGTGCGCGGTGGAGATAGGTCACATCAAGAAGGAGATGAAGCTGCCGGCCTGGCATCCGCAGCGCGAGGTGGAGATACTGCGCAACGTCGTGAAATCCAATCCGGGGCCGCTGGACGACGCGGCTGTCCGCCGTCTCTTCGAGCGCATCATCGACGAAGCCCGGTCGCTGGAGCGCCATGCAATGGACAGCGGTAGTCTTCTGGAGAAGGAGTAACGGACCATGGTGGTGGTAATGCAAGAGGGCGCGACGGAAGATCAGATCCAGCGCGCCATCAACAAGCTGATGGAGATGGGGTTCGATATTCACCGCTCCACCGGAGCACGTCAAACGGTCCTGGGCGCGGTCGGCGCATTAGTCGATTTTGACACCCGCGACATCGAGCTCCAGGAAGGCGTGGAGGAGGTGGTGCGCATCTCCGCGCCCTACAAACTGGCCAGCCGCCATTTCCGCCCCGAGGGCTCCGTCATTCAACTAGGGAAAGGCGTGGCCGTGGGGGGCGAGCAAGTGGTGATGATGGCCGGCCCGTGCAGCGTGGAGAGTGCCGAACAGATTGAAACCATCGCCGCCTTGGTGGCGAAGGAGGGGGTACGCGTGCTGCGCGGCGGCGCGTTCAAGCCCCGGACCTCACCTTACAGTTTCCAGGGATTGGGGAAGATAGGGCTGCAACTAATGCGGGCCGCCGCCGACAGGTACGACCTGCTGGTCGTCTCGGAAATAATGGACCATACCCAAATCCCCTTGATGCTGGAGTGTGTTGATGTGCTTCAGGTGGGCGCTCGCAACATGCAGAACTATAACTTGCTCAAGGAGGTGGGGAAAGTCTCAAAGCCCGTGCTATTGAAACGCGGCATTTCCGCCACCCTCGAAGAGCTTCTGCTTTCCGCCGAATACATTATGGCGGGAGGAAATTACGACGTCATTCTCTGCGAACGGGGCATCCGCACCTTCGAGAGCTACACGCGAAACACCTTGGATATCTCCGCAATTCCCGTCATCAAGAAACTCTCCCACCTTCCGATTATTGTCGATCCGTCGCACGGCACCGGCCGGCGCGATAAAGTCCCACCCATGGCGCGCGCGGCAGTGGCAGCGGGCGGGGATGGATTGTTGATCGAAGTCCACGATGATCCGGAGAAAGCTTTGAGCGACGGCGCCCAGTCGCTTTATCCCGCGCAGTTTGAGCAGTTGATGAAGGAATTGCGTATGATTGCGCCGGCGGTGGGAAGGACGATGTAGCGGGAGGTGGCGGGTGCTAGGGACTGGCGGGAAATTCTGAATTCTGAATTATGAATTATGAATCGCATTCTTCATGGACCCCACTGCTGCGGCCTTTGGCTTACTGCGCGCCGCATGCGCTCTGTCTGCGGGGGAGCAAGAACAGAGAAAGTTAGCAGCGGGGAGTTTGTAATTCATAATTCACAATTCACAATTCATAATTTCAATGGATATTAACTTTCGTCAAATCTCGATCATCGGACTGGGGCTGATTGGCGGGTCCTGGGGACTGGCGCTGAAGAAGTACGGCTTGGCAGTCCGCCGCATGGGCTACGGGCGCGCTTCGACAGTTGGACGCGCGCTGGCCGCGGATGCCGTGGACGAAGGGACGGACGACCTCGGCAAGGCCGTCCGAGATGCCGACCTGATCATCCTCGCCGCGCCGGTGAGCGCAATCCTGGATTGTATTCCCCGACTGAAGGAGATGGCGCCGTGGAAAGCGCTGGTGACTGATGTCGGCAGCACCAAACGGCTCATTTGCGAGCGCGCACGGGAGACTATCGGCGATGCCCCATTGTTCCTGGGAGGGCATCCCCTGGCGGGGAAAGAACGGTCTGGCGTTGAGAATGCCGAGGCCACGCTCTTCACCAATGCTCGCTATGTTTTGACACCGCTTGAAGATTGCCATCTCGATGACACGCGCGTCAAGGCTTTCGTCTCCCTGGTCACAGCTATCGGCGCGCGCCCGCATATCATGGATCCCGCCAGTCATGACCGCGCCCTTGCCTTCCTCAGCCACCTTCCGCAGCTTCTTTCCTCCGCCCTGGCCAGCCTGATTGCAGAAGAAAGCCTCGAATCGCCGCTCCCGGTGGAACTTGCGGCCTCCGGCTTCCGGGATGTGACGCGGCTGGCGGAAAGCCCTTACTCCGTTTGGCGTGACATTTGCCTTACCAACCTCGAGAATATCCAGCAAGCGCTTGAAGCCCTAATTGAGAAACTCGAGTTCATCAAGCAGCACTTGAGCGACCATGAATTGGAGCGCGAGTTCCATCAAGCTTTGGAGCTGCGAGAAAAGCTACGGGGAGCCGGTTGAGGCTTGCAGCCGCGCCCTGCGGAGCGGCATATCATCTTTCGAACAGAACGTCGGAGGTGCACATGCTTCGCGATGTTGTTGCCATCCTCGCTTCCACGCCGGAAAAGCTGAGGCGAGAAATCGCCTCAATGTCTTTGCAGGAAATGAACACACGTCCTGCGGCAGACAAGTGGTCGGTCCAGGAAGTCCTTGCTCACTTGGATGACATCGAAGAGATCGGAATGCGGGCGCGCGTGGCGGCGATGATCGAGAGGGACAATCCCATCCTCCCCTCGATCGACCAAGAGAAGCGAGCGGGGGAGATGAAATACAACCGGAAAAACCCTTTGAAGAGTCTGGCCAGCTTTGCCCGGCAGCGTCAAGCGAATGTGAAATGGCTCAAGAAACTCAGGCCCGCCCAACTGAAGCGCGGAGGAACACATCAAAAGGTGGGCGAGATCTCCGTCGAAGAATTGGTGACGGAGTGGGCTTTCCACGACCTGGGGCACGTCAAACAGATCCTCGAAATCAAACGCTATGCGCTTTACCCGCGCATAGGGAACTTTAGGGCGTTTTACAGGCTGAGCTAGAGGATAGGAGACAGAATTTAGGGGCGGAGTCATTTGACGGAGTCTTCATGGCCGCGTCCGATTCGTCAATGGGTGTTTAGAGACTGCACCCCATCAAGGAGCAAAGCGTGATGACCTTTTCGAATTTACTGATCCTGCCTCTTTTGCTCTCCAGCGTGCCTTCGAGTGAATCCTCCTATCAGGCTGAGATTGAACAATGGCGGCAGCATCGAAAGGCGGCTCTGAAGGCCGACGACGGATGGCTTACCGTCGCCGGTCTGTTCTGGCTCAAGGACGGCAAAAACACGGTAGGCGCCGACCTATCCAGCAACATTGTCTTACCCAAGGGTTCCGCCCCTGGCAAGGTGGGGGTTTTCGATTTTCAAAACGGCTATACGACCTTTCAGCCTGCGCCCGGCGTTCATGCAACGGTGAACGGCAAGCCGACGAGCTCGGCGATTCTGAAGCCTGACGCTTCGGGAGAGCCCGATCTGCTGCGCGTTAACGATTTGACGATGTTCGTTATCAAGCGAGGCAGTCGCTTCGGTATCCGCCTGAAGGATAAAAACCGCGAAGCCAGGAAGGCGTTTACGGGATTGAAGTATTTCCCAGTGAACGAGCGCTTTCGCATTACCGCCAAATTCGTGCCCTACAATCCGCCCAAGAGGCTCTCCGTACCTAACATTCTGGGCGACACCGAGGAGGAGGCCAGCCCCGGCTACGTGGAGTTCACGCTCGACGCCCACCCATGCCGGCTGGATCCTCTTGAGGAAGGCGACGGCTTGTTCTTCATCTTCAAAGACCTGACTTCCGGCAAGGAAACTTATCCCCCCGGCCGATTTCTTTACGCGCCAAAGCCCAAGAACGGCGAGGTCATTCTTGACTTCAACAAGGCGGTGAACCCTCCCTGCGCGTTCACTCCCTTTGCCACATGCCCCCTGCCGCCCCAGCAGAATTACCTTCCAGTGCGAGTTGAGGCAGGAGAGTTGCGGTACGGGCACTAGGTTTCAAGTATGTTGGGCTGGCTTTATATATTGCAACGGCGTATTCTTCACCTTGGATTGACCGCGCTCTGTATGGGGGCTGGGTAAGACATCGCCACGGTCATCCCTCGATCGCCTCGAAGGTGCGGTATGGAACTCAATAACATTGTGATCGTAAGCCTGGCTTCCCCAAAGGAAAAAATCTGGGGCCAACTGCTCCAGCTCGACACCCAAGGCGTGACAGTGCGCGGGCTCGACCTCAATTCCTTCGATGATTTCGTGCGCCAGATCGTCGGCCGCGAGGAATGCACCGTGGGAATGACCCAGGTCTTCTATCCCATGCACCGTGTGGAGCGGGTCGCCCTCGATGAATCCTGCGGCTCCATTCCCTCGCTTTCTGAACGATTCCATAGCTTGGTCGGATTGAGCATCCAGGAATACCTCGGAATCGAGACACCACAGGTCTGATAAGGCAGTTGACAGTCGACAGTTGACAGTTAAGGCCGCTGTCTGGGCGAGTTTCTGGCGCGGCTTCTGAGGATTCCCATCGTCCATGACCTTCAACCAAGTGCTGAAAAGGCTCAAGTCGAAATCTAACCCGGCGGCGGTTCGCGGCATGGCGAGGTTCGGTATCACTGCTGCCAAGGCCTACGGCTGGTCCACTCCGGCATTGAAGAAGTTTGCCCGTGAGATCGGCAAAGACCATGATTTGGCTCTGCGGTTGTGGTCCACGGGGATTCTCGAAGCTCGGGCTCTCGCCGGTTTGATTGACGAGAAGGAAAAGGTGACGGAACGGCAGATGGAAGACTGGGCTAAGGATTTCGATTCCTGGGCAGTGTGCGATGGGACCTGCCTGAACCTTTTCCGGTACACGCCTTTTGCTTACAAAAAATGTTGGGAGTGGAGCGAGCGGCAAGAGGAGTTCGTGAAAAGGGCGGCGTTCGCGCTCATGGCGTGCTTGACCGTGAGTGATAAGGCGGCAAGCGACCGAGTGTTCCTTCGTTTCCTGCCGCTCATCAAGAGGCAAGCCGTTGACGAGCGGAATTACGTGAAGAAGGCCCTAAACTGGGCGCTCCGCCAAATCGGTAAACGCAACCCAAAGCTCAACCAAGCGGCGGTCAAGGCCGCGCAGGAGCTCCACGGATTGAATTCACCCAGCGCCCGCTGGATTGCCTCGGATGCGCTGCGGGAGCTCCAGAGCCCTGCGGTGCAGCGAAGATTGAAAACCTGAATAAGTCGGGCTCGTCTTAGGATTGAGAATCTCAAGCATGCTCGGCTAGAATTTGACATTGCCAAAAGGGCCTAGCTATATTGTCTGGAAACCATGGCTTCTCGTATCCTGACACCCGCCAACCAAATCACCATCCTTCGACTGGCTTTTGTTCCCTTCTTCGCCATACTGGTCGTGGCTCAAGAATACCGCGGCGCGCTTGCGGTGCTGACTGCCGCTGCACTCTCTGACGTGGTGGACGGGACGGTGGCGCGCCTGCTGAAGCAAGAGACGCCGCTGGGTGTGGCCCTCGACCCAATCGCCGATAAACTCCTGATGACCACAGCTTACCTGACGCTGGCCTTCCGGGACGCGCTGCCCTGGTGGCTGACGATTCTGGTGATCGGCCGCGACATCGGCATCATCATTACGGCGCTGCTGATTAGCCTGGTTGCCGGGTATCGCCCTTTTCGACCGACTATTTTGGGAAAGGCATCCACGGCCGCCCAGGTGGCGACCGTGTTTGCCGCAGTGAGCTTCCAGGCGCATGTGCCCTTCGTGCGGGGGGGCTTGGTTCAAATCTGCGTCTACCTTGCGGCCGCCCTGACCGTCGTCTCCGGCATTCATTATGGGATTGTGGTCCGCAAACGCTATGAGCAGCATGCTCCAGAGCAGGCAGGGTAAGCAGTCGAAGAGTCGAGGAGTCGAGGAGTCGAAAAGTCGAACAGCCGAACAGTTCACTCTTCAACCTGTCAACCTCTCGACTCTTGGACTCCTCGACTCTTCAACTCTATTCGACTCTTCGAGGCCGGCGCGAATGTTGTGCCTCCATGATAATGTCCCCTTTTGTCCTCGATAGAAATGTCCCCTAATGTGGCCTCCGAAAGGAGGTCAGATTGGGGCGAACAGAGATGAGCAAGCGGGAGTTGGGAAAGGTGGAGGTGC
>JBAVYG010000539.1:0-6525 GCA_049698675.1 Terriglobia bacterium | reverse complement strand
GTTGCACTCAGGGCAAGCTCTGCCCGCGCTCTCGCGGGAGCGAGACGCTCCCGCCCCTGCGGGCGAGACGCCCGCGCTACGTCAACTTTCCGGTTGACTGGCCTTGCTTCAGCATGGGTATAATTTGGATTCGCGTGACATGCTTGAGGCATCTCTGTGACTATTGATGAGGAACTGAGCAAACTCGAAGACGACATTCGCCGCCTCAAGATTGAGTACGAGGTGTACTTCAACGGGAACGCCGACCGCCCCCCGCGCGATCGAGTCTATCGCGTTGAAACCTTCATCAAGCGTTACACCGGCGACCAGTCCAGCTTGAACTTCGGCCAGCGCTACAAACTCAACGGCTTGGCGCAGAAATATGCCGTCCAGAACTCACTCTGGAAAAGAAGATTGATGGAGAAGGAAGAAGGGCGCGGCCAGTTCGCGCAACAGAGGCGCGAGCTCGAAGAGTTGACTGCCGAGAGGACGGTCCGCGTAGTTTGCTCGGACCCGGAAGGGGAACCGGAGAAGGTTGACCGGATCTTCAAAGCCATGATCAGGGCCCAGCGTAAGGTAGGTCAGAAAGTGGAGAACGTTGACCCAGTGAGATTCCGGAAATACATTCGCGACAAGACCAAGGAAATCAAGGCTTCGCTCGGCTGCGACAAAGTGCAGTTTTCCGTAAGCGTCGAAAACGGCAAGGTGAAATTCAAGGCGGTCAAAGCATAGCAGGAACTTCTAAGGAACACTCATGCGAAAAGTCTCTCGGGCGCTGATCAGCGTTAGTGACAAAACTGGAGTCGTCGATTTCGCGGCCGGCTTGGTTGAATTGGGGGTCGAGATATTATCCACGGGCGGCACGGCCAGGCTGCTCCGCGAGAGCGGCCTCAAGGTTAGGGACGTCTCGGAGGTGACCGGCTTCCCGGAAATGCTCGATGGGCGAGTGAAAACGCTCCATCCCAAGGTCCATGGCGGCATCCTTGCTATTCGTTCCAATCCCGAACACCAGAAACAGGTTGCGGAGCATGGAATCCAATTCATTGACCTTGTGGCGGTCAACCTCTATCCCTTCGAGAAAACGGCGGCGAAACCGGGGGTGACACTCGAAGAGCTTATCGAGAATATTGATATTGGCGGCCCTTCCATGATCCGGTCGGCGGCCAAGAACTTCCAGGACGTCACCGTGGTGGTGGATTCAGCCGATTTCTCGATGGTGCTTGGGGAATTGCGCGGGAACAGGGGAAGCATTTCACGGGAAACCCGCGCCCGCCTGGCACGCAAAGCCTTCGCCACCACGGCAGCTTACGACGGGGCCATTTCCACGACCCTGCAGCGCTGGGCGGATGGCGTCGCCCTGCCCGAGCGTCTCCACTTGAACTATCGCAAGAGGCTGGATTTGCGCTACGGCGAGAACCCTCACCAGCGGGCGGCGCTTTATGTGGACCCCGCGGCAGGAGGGCGCGGCCTGGCCGCAGCGCGCCAATTGCAGGGGAAGGAGCTTTCTTTCAACAACCTCATGGACCTGGAGGCGGCCTGGCGGCTGGTGCGGGAGTTTGACGAGCCGACTACCGTCATCATCAAGCATACGAATCCCTGCGGCGTCGGCTCCGCAGCAACCCTTGCGGAGAGCTATCAGCGCGCGCTGGAGGTGGACCCGGTCTCTGCTTATGGCTCCGTCATCGCTCTTAATCGCCCCATGGATGCAGAAACCGCAGAGGCAATGTCCAAGTTGTTTGTCGAAGCCATAGTGGCCCCAGGATACGAGCCCGCCGCCTTGGAACGCCTGGCGGAAAAGAAGAACCTCCGCTTGTTGCACATGTTGACGGCCGCAGGTGAAGAGGAAGGATTGCAGCTCAAAGTCATCGGGGGAGGATTGCTGGTCCAATCGCCCGACACCTTAGGCGCCTGCCCCCAGGACTGGAAATGCGTCACGGAGCGTCAACCTACCGAAAGCGAAATGCGAGGTCTGATCTTCGCCTGGCGTATAGTGAAGCATGTGAAATCGAATGCCATCGTTTATGCGCGTGAGGGAGTGCTGGTGGGCGTCGGCGCCGGCCAGATGAGCCGCGTGGACTCCGTAAGGCTGGGCGCCACCAAGGCGCGCGAGCTGAAACACTCCCTGGAAGGAACCGTGGTTGCCTCGGACGCTTTCTTCCCCTTCCCGGATGGCGTGGAAGAGGCGGCGCAGGCTGGCGCTTCGGCCTTTGTGCAGCCGGGGGGGTCGGTTCGGGATAAGGAAGTGATTGAGGCAGCAAATCGCTTGGGACTGGCCATGATGTTCACCAGCGTGCGGCACTTTCGGCACTAGAAAAACGAGCCTTCAGCCGTCAGCTTTCAGCTATCAGCAAACTTATTAACAGTGAATAGTAAATTGTGAATTGCAGACGCAGAGTTCGCGTTGCGCACGGCGACCCGGCACTCTGAACGCAACGCTCCTTCAATTCATAATCTACTGTTGACCATCCAGAATTGCCCTGGCAGTCTTTTTTCAGGCGCTGAAAGCTGATGGCTGATAGCTGAGGGCTGTCTAAGACTTCGGAGCGTAATAGCCTTCGCGAGCGACGACGCGGTATTTGACGACTTTCCCCTTCGGGCTGACGATCCGCAAGGGGTTGCCTTGCTCATCCACCAGGTCAACCTTCAATTTGTGGAACTTCCCGTCCTTCGCAGGGTTGCTGGGAACGAAACCCAGGCCATATTGCAGGCGGAGTTGCCCGGAGATCTGCTCGAAAATTGACGGCAGTTCGCCTTCGAAGCGGGGAAAATACGCCTGACCACCTGAATACTTGGCCATAGTCTGCAGCGCGTTGCGTGCCTGCAAGGCGCCGATGCCCTCTCCACGGGGGGAACGCACCGTCATAAACTCCAGGATACTGATAGGGTATATCGCGGTGTCCGAGGATTTCACGATCTTCAATATCTCGTCGTAAGTCAGTTTGCTAAACGTATCGAAGCCGGTGCAGACGAGGAGGATGGCCTTTCTCCCTTTTATATCTTTCATGCGATCCAGCGTGAAGGAAAGAGCATCGTACACACAAATCTCGCTGAAGCCGGGGATGCGCAACGTATCCAGCGCCCCGCGCACCTGACTGCGGTCCTGTGTGAAGTCCGTCAGGATCTGCGGCTTCATGTCGAATGAGACCACCGCAGTCCAGTCCTTTGGCTGAATGAACTGGAGATACGTGTACGAGTATTTCAGGGCCAGATAAAGAAAGGCCCAGTACCTATTGCTGAATTCAATCACCATGCAAGTGGTCATTGGGGCTTGAGCAGTGCCGAAGTTGGAAACGGTCTGTGGAACGCCATCGTCGAAGAGCCTGAAATTCTTGCGGGAAAGATTGGAGAGGGGATTACCGTCTTTATCGAGAACCATCACATCCACGTTCACGAGATTGGTCGTGGTTGACAGGGTGAAAATCTCATTGGGATTGATGCGCTCCGGCTTCTTTTCAGTTTCCGGCGGCGCAGGTTGGGTTTTCTTGGGAGCCAGGACGGTCGGGCCAACCTCAGGGTTAGGCCCCGTCGATGGCTGCTGCTCACCATTGGATTGGGCGTACCAGTCCGAGGCGGAACTGGTGAACAACAGCAGGCCCGCCAACACCAGAATCAGTTGTCGCAAATAACGCCTTCTCATTGCGCATCACCCCCCGGTCCGCAGGGACCATCCAATCGTATGATGCCACTCACCCCCCTCTCGGTCAACCCGAGTGAGAGGCTGGCTCCTCGAAAAGCGCGGAACCCCAGAAACTGCGGCACGCTGGGGAGTTTCGGCAGGACTCGAGTGGGTGGAAAGGGCAAGAAGAATGCGCGGCACTTGGTGTTGCATGCCAGGATAAAGAGGGTTTGTAACCCAGTACCTTTGTACTGTTGCAGAGTACGTTCAGTTGGGTTATAACCGTAGCGAAAGATGTGAGAGGAGGAAATTAGCGGATTCAAACAACGGCTTGAAAAATCGGATGGAGTGACAAAATGTCGGGCGTCGAAGCCTGCTCAGAAAAGTATTGACTTCCGAGAAATAAGAGCATAGGCTTTCCCACAGGCTGGTTCTATACGAGCCGGCAAACGTGTTTCTTTGGGGAGAGCCTATATGAAGAACCTGGTTTTGACGTTCCTTCTTGCATTGCTGGTGGTTTTGACATGCGTCTCCATCCGGCGGATGGTGGGAGGAACTCCGACCTTCGCGGGACAGAAGCCGGCGCTGGTTGCCATCGGCGGTGCCCCTGTTCCGCCGTTGCCGAAGCCGACGCAGTAAGTTCCTCCGAATCGCGTGAGTGATCCGGAGGATAGTGGTTTGAAACCGCCCTCTCGGATCGCTTATGGACAGCGGGGTAGTCAGCTACGGATTCCATTACGGCTGCATATTAATTGAGGCTGGCCTGATTATTTTTGTGGCTCAGAGGAGCCACCGGAACCGGCCCGTTAGTGTGTTGTTATACCTTTCCTGCCTGCTTGCCGCCGATCTAGCACGGGCGTACATCCTGCGCATATACGGCTTGGCCTCACGGCAATACTCTTACGTTTACTGGACGACAGATTTCCTGCTGGTCATCAGCGCGTTTTTCTTAGTGTGCCTCTTTTTCCGACGCGCGTGCTTGCACCAGGAGAAGATGTGGCGCTTCGTTCGTTTGTTGCTCGCGTTCGTTTGCGTACTGGTCGTGGGCATTTCGGGGCTTCTTTTCTCACACAACTACGGCAACCTCCTCACGGGCTTCATTGTCGAGTTCAATCAGAATCTATATTTTACTTGCCTGGTGCTGAATACTCTGCTGTACCTCCTGCTGCAACAAATCGATTCTGCTGACGATCAACTGGGACTGCTGGTTTGTGGAGTGGGCATCCAGTTTGCTGGTCCGGCGGCAACTTTGGCGCTGTTTCATCTCATGACCGGCGAGGGCTTTGCCCAGTCGTTGGCTCACTTTACGATACCGCTGTGCACCTTCGGAATGCTCCTGGTGTGGGCTTATGCGATCGTACATGTTAAAGGCAAGGCAATTCAGGTTACCCGGCGTCAGATCCCTGTTCTGGCCGAGGTCGCCGCGCATTTCAATATCCAAGTTTAGGTGAAAGGCTAATGATTCTTGCTGCGCTTATCCTGATACTCTCGACGGCGATGTTCTTCTTCTATTTCCAAGTCACCTGCCAAAAGGTTCTGCGACGGCAGTTTGACCGGGAATACTTTCAATCCATCGTAAACGCGAACCGTTTGGAGTTTCCGTCCTTGCGAAAGTCGCTGGAGGAGTTCGGCGCGCCGGTCGATTATCCCCGGCTGCGCATGATGCTCAAATGCGACTTCCTCGCCCTGACGTACCTCCTTAAGAATGCCGCGAATGTGAACCAACGCTACTCAAACGAGGAACGGCTCTTGATCCTGTATTTCCGCTGGCAGTTCCTTTCGCTGGCAGTGCGACGTTTACTAAAGGTTGGCGAGAAAAAGGCAGTCCTGAGACTGACTTCAGTTCTTCAATACTTCGCTAATGTGGTTGGCCAGCGCGTGAACACAGTGAGGTTTGGGAACTTGACGGCAGCCGATTATCTTCTCAACCTTTAATCCAACCCGCCCCGCGGCTCCCCTGGGCCGCGCCTTCCTTTTTGGGGTGTCGCTGTACCCCTTCACATCATGGCAGTGAATCGCTTGGACGCCGGCCGCGCGCAAGAGCTGCGGTGGTCCAAGATCGTGGGCGCCCCTGGACCCGCCCCGGAGTTTCCTCGACTCATTAAGCAAATAAGGCTTCTGCCCTGCGGGGTTGGGATGGCAGTTGACCTGGACCCTTATTAGGTGTATGAAGCAGACAGGTGAAGTGTTTGGCCCCATCGTTTGAAAGGCCAGGTGCGACTGCGATGAAGACGGTTTTGCGGGTGGCAATTCTGGTGTTGTGTGCTTTGACGGGACTTGTAGTGACCGGTCACGGCATAGCGGAAGCGGCGTTAATTCACGCGCCTGGCCATGAAGACATCATGCGCCATCTCGTCGAGGGAAGCATCTCCATCGCCGGTGGGGCCTGCGTGGTTGCGGTTGCCATTGACCACCTCGAATGCTTACGCACCCACCGCAAGAGCGGCGACATCCTCTAGCTGAGATCCTTCGTCGCCCAAAGAGCGGGGCTCCTCAGGATGACAACCGGAGAGTGCGGGCGCTATCCCCACAACACACTCCGACTCCAAACTTATGATTTCGGGTTTAAGCAGGCAGCAATTCACTAAACCAGAAAGCGTCACGCCGCACGGTTTCCCCCAGCTTGAACTTAATCCTCTGGGGGAAGATCGGACCGTCGAACACGAATGAATGAAACTCCCCGTTTTCTCCGCAGGGATCAACGCCGGCGGGGAGGCGTTGCAGGAACTCGGGATCGAGCATCTTCCCGGCAAAGCTCTCATCCAGGTGTCGCGAATCGACACAAACGACGACCGCTTTGAACCCCAGTTCAACGAAAGCCCGGGCGAGCTCGGCAGAGTCCTTTTTCCAAATCGGGAATATCCCTCTCATCCCGAGTTGCCCAAGATTCTTCTCTCTGTATTTTCTGAGGTCCTCAAGAAAGATGTCCC
>JBAVYG010000538.1:0-7127 GCA_049698675.1 Terriglobia bacterium | reverse complement strand
CAGGCTCGGGAGTTCCCTCCCGGCCTCAGCGCAGATCGGCCTCCGCCGCCGGACACCGCTAACTCCAGGGACTGTTTTACACCCGAAATCAACGGCCAAGGTAAGATACAAGCGCAGAGTTTGTGCAGTTCAAACTCTGCGGCTCTTATTTTGATGAACGTCCACTCGTTGGTTAACATGTGGAATGTATGCTGTTCGGCAAATCTTATTTTCGCTGAACGTCACGCATCATGATCGGGCGTGCCCCGCGAAGAGCAAAAAGCCGCAGAGTTTCTGAGAAGCGAAACTCCGCGCTACCCGCTTCCGCCGCTTCGAAGGGCTCCGCATTCTCCATCCAGCCGAATTGTCCGGAGCACCATGAGCGGGTCATGGTGTCGCTGCGGGTGAAAGTCCGCCGATCCTAATGGCGGGCGCCCAGTCCTGACCGTGGGCTATTTTCATGCCCGATAGCCCCCGCGGCAACCGCACATCGTCAATCGGGATGGGGACCGTCGCTACGAAGTTCCCCGAAGGGGAACAATATCATTAGCCGTGGGTGAAACCCACGGACAGGGACCCTCCAACAAAAATGCCTGTCGACCCCGAAGGGGTCGAACCTCTTTCCTACCAACTCGGCGCCGAACCAGATTCAACCCCTTCGGGGTTGGTAAATCGTCGGGGGGCATCGTTTCCGTGGGTTTCACCCACGGCTATTGACATTGGACCTTTTCGAGGTCCACCCATAACAACGGGTGACAGGGCGATAGCGGATAGCGGACAACTGCTCCCGAATCCCCAGCCGCGAACCCCGAGGCCCGATTCCCCAGCGCTTTCCGCGCGGATTCAGGTGCAGGTTTTCGAGTTCGTCATCGAAGCAAATGCCCACGGTCAGAAAAACGCTGACCGTGACCCGCTTCGCTGTCTCTAGGGACCTGCGAGGGGAACTGTTAATCGGCCGCAAATTGGTGTAACCTAACTCACAATTATGGCGAACGAGAGCGCAACTAAAACCGCCGGAAAACCCTCGGCGCTGGTCGATACGCGGGTCATCTATTGCGGCGATAACCTTGAGCAGTTGAAGAAGCTGCCCGACACCTGCGTGGACCTGATTTACATCGACCCGCCGTTCAATTCCAATCGCAATTACGAGGTCTTCTGGGGCGAGACCAAGGAGAAGCGCGCCTTTGAGGACCGTCACGCCTCAACCCAGGCCTACATCGAATTCATGCGGCCACGCTGCGTGGAACTCGGCCGGGTGCTCAAAAAGACAGGCAGCTTCTATTATCACTGCGACTGGCACGCCAGCCACTACGTGAAGGTCATGCTCGACCAGATTTTCGGCGAGAACAATTTCCAGAATGAAATAATTTGGAAGAGGACAAGCGCCCGAAGCGATTCGCACCGCTACAACACAATTCACGATACGATTTTGTTCTATACGGATTCCCCTACGTTTACGTGGAATCCACAGTACAAGCCGTATGATGAAGATTATTTGAGTGAGTTTTACACCCATGTTGATTCAGATGGCCGACGCTGGAAACGCGGGGATTTAACTAGTCCTAATCCGCGGCCAAACATGATGTACACCTTCAAAGGCTATCCGTCTCCAAAGAAAGGTTGGAGGTTCACAAAGGAACGACTTGAAGACTTGGATCGGAATGGCAAAATCCACTACCCGAAAGACCCTAGAGGCGTTCCGCGTCTAAAATCATATCTTGACGAAATGCCCGGCGTTCCCCTTCAGAGCGTGTGGACAGACATTCGCCCGCTGCATAATCTTGCGGCAGAGCGGCTTGGGTATCCCACACAGAAGCCACTTGGTCTCCTGGAACGAATTGTCAGAGCCTCCAGTAATCCGAACGACATTGTCATCGATGCGTTCTGCGGATGCGGGACGGCGCTCGTCGCCGCGCAGAACTTAGGGCGGCAGTGGATTGGAATCGACATATCGCCCACGGCCTGCCGCGTGATGGCGAAGCGGCTTCGCGACGCGTGCAAGCTGCGAGAGGATGACAATTACTGGCGGAACGGTAAGGGCTTTGTGGTGCGCAACCTGCCATGGACCGAGAAACAGTTGCGCGACATTCCGCCCTTCGAGTTCGAGAACTGGGCAGTGATCGCTCTGGGCGGGGTTCCGAACAAGACGCAGGTCGGCGATATGGGCATTGATGGCCGCATTTATCCGGTCTCGGCTGTGCCCCACAGAAGCGGTAAGGCGGCGGGGGAACTGGACTTCATGGATGACTGGTATCCCATCCAAGTGAAGCAGCAGGACAAGGTGGGCCGCCCAGACGTTGACATGTTCGAAGCCGCCATGATCAGGGCCAACCGCAAGAAGGGCTTCTTCGTGGGCTTTGATTTCTCTCACGACGCGCTGGCCGAAATCGGCGCGTTCTTCAAGGCACAACACACTGTAATCGTGCCCCTTACCGTGCGCGAAATTCTGGACGAGCAAATCGCCCAGAAACTGGCGTAGGGCGGGAGCATAAAGCCCAGTGCGAGGAACGCAATGCTCTATTCTAGACCGACCAAGCGTGGCGCGGGGATTATCGTGTTCGGCGATGAGGCAGACCTGCGAAGTCTTGTTTGCACGATACGCAAGGTCTACGACGGCCCACCCTTCAGCGAAAACCTACTCGAGTTTCTCTATGGCTTTGCTTATGATGTCGATTCCGCGGCTAGCGGAGCCCGGACTCCAATGCCCAGAGGCCACGTCAGACCCGAGGATAAAGCCTATAACTGGGTGATCCGTTTGTGGCCTAGATTTCTGATGGAACTGGGCACGCTGAGGTGGGCTGCTGGCTTCCACCCGACAAGTAAACGTGATCAATCGAACATCTTTGCCCTAGAACACTGCGCAGAGGCCGCCCTGCTCTCCTATGACCCCGTTGCCGGCGCCGATGCAGTACAGTGGCTGCATTGCTTCATGGGTCTCCCGGCCTCCTACTTAGTAGAATTCATCGTCGAAGTTGAAGCGAGATATGTCACTGCCTCAAAGCGAGGCAAGACGCGGTTCGCGCGGCTACCTGAATTTCTGCGGATGCTTCAGCCCTTCTCGGATCAATACAAGGCGTTTGAGGAAGAAATGCGCGCCCTCGCCAGAGAAAAGGGATGCAAGCCCGCCGATCTGGAACGGGAGAACTTCCCGACGTTCAATTGGTGACGCGCGGAGCCACGGCGCGGGCGACCGGTAAAGCTAGTCCTTCGTATCAGCTCGTAGTAGGAAAACCTCGTCTAGGAATGGGCGGTCCCAGCCAAAGCCTGCAACGATTTGGCTGCCCCTGACGTAGTGAAGATTCCAGGCTGCCGCCGGTTGGTACCCGTGCTGGAAGAGGGTCTTTGCATCATTGACGGTCGTAGCTTCCTTCTCGCCAGCCGGCGTCTTAAAGAACATCCCTTTGAGAAGGACCTTGGCACCGGTCTTTGTGCATAGTTGGAGTTTGCGGAGAGGCGTCTCATCGTCAACAATTGGAGCCGCTAAGAATTGGCGTAAGGAAGTTTGGAGGGTGGCCCGGCGCTTTTTTCTCGCCGACTTTTCTGCTTCCTCATTTCTCTTTTTGTCTTCGCGTTGAACGTCGGTCGAGGCCCCTTCAAGGCTATTGACCATCTCGCTTGTGGAGGTTATCAGGTGTGAGATGTTCGCCTGCACCTCTGAGAGTTGGTCCACTTGGAGAGTAGTAAGGTAGTCCAGCCAAACCCTCCGTTCCCCGAGAATGAGATCGAGCAATTCCTCTTCTGTAGACATCTGTTACGTAGGTTATCATATCATGCCGTCGGGATAGGTGGAGCGTTGGCCGCTGGTTGGCGCGGACCATTGCTTTAACGTACCTTCGCAATCAAGGGAAGTCCGCTAATGTTCTCGTTCTCGTATTCAGTCAAAATAATAAACATTCCCGACTTGGATCGCTACCCAATTGAAGTGAAATGCCCGGTGTGCCAACTTCACACGTGGGTCAGAGTCGGCGAAGTACGCCGCAGAGATTTTGTAATCTGTCGGGGCTGCCACGCAAACATTCTCCTTGAGGACTACTTAGGCCAAGTTCATCGATGTGTGCGGGCCTTCGAGCAGATTCTGAAAGGAATGGAAAGATAGCTATGGACCCACAAGTCATTCAGCGTACCCGGTATGTCCTGCGTGCGCGGATTCGCCGTACACAGACATGCCCTCTTGGCCTGTTTCCGTCGGCCTGCAAGCAGTTGTTAAGCTGGCTGGAGAATCACCCGATATTTTCTTCGCTTGTCGGAAGACTCGCGTCCTTGGGAACCGAACCACATCAACAGATCGGCAAGATAATTGCCGATGTGGCCGCCGGTCGACCGTGCTGGCCTGGGTTTTACGCCGCCGCCTCTACAGAAGAGCATGCCGTTCTTTGCTTACATACGCTGCGCGCTATCGTGATGACGGGAGAACTGCAATCAGATGTGATGGACAATGCGTTTTGCGCCTTGGCTGACTACTTAAGCGGGGAGAGCCTTGGTGCTCAGGAGGCTGTCACGCGCTTGCGTGATGTGGCAATAGATGGTGTCTACGAGTATTTAGACGAACAGATTGATACTCGAAATATAATCTACAGCATTCTTCTGAAATACAAGCAACACTGTGAGTGGTTCCACCGGAAAAGACTGCGGGCGATTGCAGACGAAGGATCAGAGGGAATCAAAGGTGAGCGCGGCCTCGCGCGTGATCTTGACGAGTATGTTTTCAATCAGCACGTCGAGTTTATCATCGAGGCCAGGTCGTCAAGCGGCGAAGCGGACCTAATACTGCGAGAGCCTGGGGGCCGCCGCCTCGTCATCGACGCAAAATACGTACCTGTAGATCCCACGCGAAGCGCTATTCGCGACCAAATGAACTCCGGGTTTCATCAAGTCGCCCGTTATTGTGAAGACTATCGAGAACCAGAGGGTTTCTTGATCTCGTTCGTGCGAAGTTCAAAGAGGATAAGTCTCGAGCTTGAGGAGTCGGACGGGCTCAGGTTCCTTAAGCTTGGTGGGAAGACAATCTACTATCTGCCAGTGCTGATTTCAGATGAACCCTCTGCAAGCAAGTCTGGAAAAGCGGAGGAGGTGATTATCACAAAGGAAGAACTTGTATCTCCAGTAATGGAATAGCGGGTGGCCGCGGTCAGTGCCGTCCTGACCGTGGGCTATTTTCATGCGCGGTGGTCCCGCGGCAACCGCACGCCGTCAATCTTGATGGGGCGCGCCACGCACCGTACGGCACGTGGCACGGCGCTACCGTTGCCTTGTCCCAAGCAAGATTCTTGTAACTCGACCGGCACAAGTTTTCAGTCCTCAGTTCTCAGTCATCAGTAACAACGGGTGGCGAGGCTACAGTTCTCAGTTTTCAGTAGTCAGTTGTCAGCAAGAACGGGTGGTAAGGCGAAAGCCGATAGCCGACAGCTCGTCCTGAGCCCCGACCCCCGTGTCCCGAATCCCAAATCCCGACCCCAGGTCCACAGCCCCGAACCCCGAGGCCCGATTCCCCAGCCCTTTCCGCGCGGACTCAGGTGCATGTATTCGAGTTCGTCGTCGAACAAAAAGCCCACGGTCAGAAAAACGCTGACCGTGGCTACCCGCTACCCGCTTTCAGTGCCATGATTTCTTCCAACGTCCTTTTTACCCCCTTGGACGGACGCGCTGATTGCTGCAGTAGCCCAAATGAATCGTTCGTATTTTCAGCAGCAGCCGCGCTGAGATAGATCAATTTGTTCGGTGACGTATAGGAGCAACAAGCCCGTACTTCTCTTGGAATTCTTTTCCCCACGCAGAGGGTGAATTCCACCCCCGGAACGTAACATACGAAATTATGAAAAGTACGCTCGTGTCCGCGACGTGGTGAATACGCCCCGATCATGACTTCATCCGTAGGGACTGCGATCAACAGTGCGACATCCTTTGGAAAAGATGCGTCGCCGTGCAGATATCGGCGGAGCGGTTCCCCATAAGGTCCCAAGTCAATGTCTATCCTGCCCTTCGTAAGGTCTCTCCACGGGTGGGATGCGCATTTCCAGAATATGCTCAAGCCGAAGAAACCCAAGCTTTCCATATCGATGCCTGAAACATCCCTTCCCGCGTACGCGGCGACCCTGCCAACGGTCATCAAGGGTTTTGCATTGTGCAGTGCTTCGCCAATGGGGAAGGACTCCATCGTTGCCAAATTTGGGATGGTCCAGGTTTCGCCATATTGGCCGAGCCGGTTATCGCACTCTTGGCACATCACGTAGTCGCTGATGGGAGCCGAGGTCTGAACCGCGATCTTCGTCGTGAGCGTGAGCGGGTTCGGATTGGAAAGCACCGGGGCGCGTAGCTGCCTTAGGATCGCGGCGGAGATAAGATGGCCGTCAACTAGATCCTTCTCGTCAAGACACAGTTTGCATATTCCGCGTGGCACGGTGCCCTCAATTCCCGTAGATCAATATTCTATGATCGCCCGCCCAGAGGGCGAACCATCACAAATCACAAAAACCAACTTTGATCGTTTTGATGGTTCCCCACCGGGGGATTTACTAAAACTTCGCAGACGACAGCGCAATCCCCGCGATGGTGGAAGCCGTCTACTCCGCCGGAACCGGCTCCCAGGTGTCGTACACGATTTCTACGCCGGCTGCCGTCTTGTCGTGCGAGGTGGTCAGACGCCACGTTGCACCAGTATCCGTATCGACCAAAAAGGTATCCCTGGCCGTAATGCCCGAGGTGAAAATCTGAAAACGCGGTCGCGTCGGATTCTGAATTGGTCTGAGTCCGTCAACCGGCGTATCCTGCCAGATTACAGGACTGTCCGGGTCGTTGGCCTTGCGAGAGACAAGCTGCGCAACGTGCCCGGTGAATCGGTCAAGCCGAAACATCAATCTGGCCGTGATTTGAGATTCAACAACCTCGAATCTCGCATCGGCAGGCGGGCTTGTCCGGTCGTGAGGCTCAGGAATCTCCTGCGCCAGAAGCGTACCCCCGAAAATAAGCACAACCAAAGTAACCAAGGCAAGATGTTTCATATTGATTCCTCCCTCCGAATAAATGGGTTCTGTCAAAAACTTCTCTTCTTTAAAGCGATAATCTGTTGGAACGACGGGGGAAGTTGGTATTTCTGGTTTCTCCCCCTGCTTTGCGTGACACGGCGGTTGGTCTGATTGGTTTGGGACGCG
>JBAVYG010000537.1:0-2467 GCA_049698675.1 Terriglobia bacterium | reverse complement strand
GGACAAGGTCAAGCCGATGGCGGTTGAAGAGTGGTTGCGACAAATGCCGTTAGCGCCGAAATCCAAGGCCAACATACGAAGTCTGATGTACTCGATGTTTAAATGCGCCGAGCGGTGGGAACTGATTGAAATGGGAAAGAACCCTATAGCGCTCGTGCGTGTTAAGGAAGGTTCCAAGCGCCTTGCAACTCCACGCGTGCTGACGGTGAAAGAGTATTGCAAGTTGTTTCCTCACCTCAAGGAGCCCTACCGAACGATGGTCATCGTCGCACAATGTCTCGGTCTGCGAGTTAGCGAGATTGGGGCATTGAAGTGGGGTGATTTTGATTTTCAAAACTTAACCCTCCTGATTCAACGCAGTATCGTTCATGGCCGTATAGGAGACGTGAAGACGGAATACTCTCGCGACCTCGTTCCGCTTGATCCTAAATTGGCTTTGGTCTTGAAGGACTGGCGGCAGCGAGCCCCGTTCAAAGGAGATGCGGACTGGTTGTTTGCGAACCCGCGAACGGGTAAGCCTTACCATCAAGAGGGGATTCAAAAGAAGCATCTGAAGAAGGCAGCAATTGCTGCCGGCATCGGGTCAAACATAGGCTGGCACACATTCCGTCACACCTATCGTTCGTGGCTCGATGCCTCGGGCGCTCCGCTGAAAGTGCAACAGGAGCTGATGCGCCACGCCAGCATCACGACGACGATGAATGTCTACGGAAAGGCAATGCCGAGTATCAAGCGCAAGGCGAACAGCAGGGTCGTGAGCATGGTGTTGAAGAAACGCAAAAGGAAGCTACTTGTGGCGGCTTCCTGAGGGTTTTCCTCTTATTGGGGGTTTTTGGGGGTTTGTGGTCTTCCTGAAATTCCCCGTAACATTATGAAAGGGTTGGTTGCGGGGGCTGGATTTGAACCAGCGACCTTTGGGTTATGAGCCCAACGAGCTACCAGACTGCTCCACCCCGCAAACACATCATATCGAAAGCCGGGTGATTTGACAATGGAGATTTCGCGGGAACAACGCTTCGGGTGCGCGGAAGCTTCGCATGTGCTAACATTTTGGTTTTTGGGATACGTCGGAATTTGCAGTGGAGCGTGTTGTGGGAAAGCAAGCGGACCCTGCCCCGAAGAACTTTGCGGTTAACCGCCAGGCGCCACATCTCTATCATTTGCTGGAGAGGTTCGAGAGCGGTGTCGAACTGACGGGGACGGAAGTGAAGTCGGTTCGAGAGGGCAAGGTCAATCTGAAGGACAGTTATGCGGTGGTCAAGAACCACGAGGTGTGGTTGATCGATTGCCACATCAGCCCTTATGCGGCGGGCAGCCGTTTTAACCATGACCCGCTACGGGACCGGCGCCTGCTTTTGCACCGCCAGGAAATTGACAAGCTTACGGGGCGCACGCAGGAGAGGGGTTTCACGCTCATCCCCACGCGCGTTTACCTGAAGAGCAACATGATCAAACTCGAGATTGCGTTGGCCAAAGGCAAGAATGTTTTCGACCACCGGGAGACTTCTCGACGGCGGACCATTGAAAGAGAAGTCCAACAGGATATCCGCGAACATCGCCGGCGCCACACGTAGAGTGACGAGTGACAAGTGACGAGCCAGAAGAACAGGTGTCAGGTGTCAGATGTCAGGCTCGTCACTTGTCACTGCTTGAAGGAGTCGATGCGCTGTGAAGATTGAATTTCGGCACGAGCCCCTGGCGCAACTCGCCAGTTCTGCTCTGGTGACTTTTTCTTTTGAAGGGTCGCCGGCATCCAGCGGGAGTGTGGAGCGGCTACCCTCCGAATCCCATAGCCTTTTGCAGGAGCTGCAATCTGGGGGTGAGCTTTCGGGCAAGGCTTACGAGTGCACGCTGATTCACCGCCCGCCGGGATTGGTTGCGGCGAAGCTATTGGTGGTGGGGGCAGGGAAGAAGGAGAAGTTCAATAGCGCGCAGCGGCGTCGCCTTGCAGGCACAGCGGTGCGCTACCTGCGGAGCCGCGGGGTTCGCGACATGGCCTGGGTTCTGCACGGGTCGGAGTCGGAATGCATTCAGACCGTCGTGGAAGGCGCCTTACTTGCGGATTATGACGCGGATCGGTACAAGACCGAGCGCACCGACCCACGCCGGATCGACCGGCTTGACCTGGCACTCTCCAGCCCACCGGGTGAGGAGGCGCAGGCCGCCCGGGAGCGAGGCCGGATTCTTGCCGAAGCCCAGAACTTTACACGTCATCTGGTCAATGAGCCTTCCAACCAAATGACGCCGACGCTCTTGGCCCAGCAGGCAAATGAAATGGCGAAGCGTTTCGGCCTCGACTGCCAAGTTCTCGGCCCGGATGAGATTCGGGCTTTGAAGATGGGAGCGTTTTGGGCAGTCGCACAGGGCAGCGAAGAGCCACCGCAGCTCATCGTGGTGCGGTACGCACCGCCGGACGCGCCTGAGACGCCGGTGATCGGACTGGTGGGTAAGGGGATCACATTTGACA
>JBAVYG010000536.1:0-1558 GCA_049698675.1 Terriglobia bacterium | reverse complement strand
AGCAGCCGGTGGTGGATGTGATCCCGGTCGGCAGTAAACAACGGCCGGCCGCTCAGAAAGCGGCGCAGCACGGTGAGCGCAGTATCGAGCAAGGGAAGGCCGAAGGCCACAAAAGGCACCACGATGGCAAGCAACGTCGAACTTTTCTGCGAGGTACGAATGGCCAAGCTGGCCAAGAAAAATCCCAAGAAAAGGCTGCCCGTATCACCCAGGAAAATCGTGGCAGGGGCAAAATTGAAGCGCAAGAATCCCAGCAACGCGCCCGCCAGCGTGATGGCCAGAATGCATACGAAGTGGTTGCCTTGGATCAGCGAAATCACAAAGACGCAAACGGTGACGAAGAAGGCGATACCAGCGGCCAGCCCATCCAGTCCGTCAATCAGGTTGAGAGAGTTCGTCACCGCGACTATCCAGAACACAGTCAGCGCCAAGCTCAAGACGGGGCTGTGGATGCGATGTCCAAGGATGGGTAGGCTAACGATGCGAAAGCCCGCCCACCAGACCATGCCTGCTGCCAGCGTCTCGGCTATCAGCTTTTGCCATGGGGCTGCGCCTGCGAGATCGTCGTACACGCCCACAAGCAGCACCAACGTACCGGGGACCAACAAGGTGGCCAAGGTGCGCCACTCTGACAGGAACCGCGCTCGCACATCATTCGGAACTAACAGCAACACGCCCCAGGCCGCAAGCGTCGCGAGGAAGATCGCAAGACCCCCCAAGCGCGGAATTTGCCGCTGTTCCTGGCCATCGCGCGCCTGGCCGTAGGCGCGCAAGCGCCGACCCAGCCTCCTCACCGCCGGCGTCACGAGCAAGCTAAATAGCGCCGCAAGAATGAACAGTCCGAGGTAGCTTCTCATGGTTTCCTCACAGCCAAGGTCTCTGGGTCGCTCTCCGGAGCAAGCTCCAGTGCTTGCGACGGCTCTGACACGGTGCGGCCCTGGGGTGCACTCACCAGCCCCGCGAGTAGCTCCAAATAGGCTTTCGCCTGCTGCGGGCGGGAATATTTTTCGCGCACTGCACGCCTGCCGTTCGCGCCCAGCGTACGGCCGAGTTCCGGGTGTTGGCAGAGCCTGAGAATCGCCTTTGCGAGGGCGTCGGAGTCGTCCGGAGGGACTGCGATCCCAGCCCGTGCGCCGAGCAATATTTCTTTTGCTTCGCCTTCCACGCCCAGGATTACGGGTTTTCCGGCAGCCATTGCCTCAAGCATCTTGGAGGGGATAGCCGTTTTGAAGACCTCGCTTCGGCGCAGGGGCACCACACACGCATCCGCCGCCGCCAAGTAGACAGGAACCCTCTCCCGCGGCTGCTTGCCGAGAAAATGCACATTGGCCAAGCGCAGCTCCCGGCTCCGCTCCAGCAGTTGCTTGCGTTCTGCCCCCTCGCCGATCAGGAGGAAAACCACCTCGCCCCGGTCGCGCAGGCGCTCGGCGGCGAGCAGAACCGTCTCCAGGCCATGCGCCATGCCGAGCGTTCCCGCGTAGAGGAGTACGAATTGGTCTCGGAGCCCCAGTTCTTGTCGTAGCTCCTGGCGCGCTTGCAGGCCCCTGTGGGACAGGGG
>JBAVYG010000535.1:0-8481 GCA_049698675.1 Terriglobia bacterium | reverse complement strand
GTAAGGAATCAAATAAGCGCACCCCTCACCTTCAGCCGGGATGACGTTGAACCTCCCTCCCGGTATGACCAAGGACCTGCACTGCCGCACAACGAGTAATGCTCGAAGCCTTCACGCCTGCCGTTGTTCCTTGCATTCCCGGCACGAGCGCGACCAGGGCACGGCGTCCAGCCGGGCGGCTGAGATTGGCTTCATACACTCCTGACACACCCCGAATGTCTTGCGTTCGATCCGCCCCAGCGCCTCGTCGATGGCCCGCAGAAGCTTGCTGTCCGTCTCGCGCAAGCGCACCTGCAACTCTGCCTCGAGTGCCGCTTCCGCATGGTCCACTAAATCGCCCTTGTCTACGCCCGCTGGGGGAGCAGGGCCCTCCGTCCCGGCTCTTGCGGTGGTCAACTCTCGCCGCTTGGCCAACAGCAATTCTTTGTACCGATCTAAATCCCTGGCATTCATGGAACATCCTCCGCAGCAGGGAAAGCTAAGGCCCAGTCTGCCTCTCCTATGTTATCGCAAAGAGGGCGCCGCAGCTTCCGTCTTCATTCAGTACTTTTGTTACGGGCTCAATACGTGGCGGAAGCCTATAATGGGGTGGAAGTTTGGCGTATAAATCCGGTAGCCCTCTTAACCCTGGAGGCTGAGGAGTCCGGGTAAGGGGTCGGCTTCTTGCCGTGAGGGAGGCTAACGACGGGCCGGAACGCAGATGCCTGGAGGGAGGAAAAATGCAGCTTCGAAGAGACCCCATCACGCAAAGTTGGGTGAATTTGGAAGACGAGGGTGAGAGCCTCGCCCGCAGTCGAGACGCTCCCTGCCCCTTTTGCCCAGGTCACGAAGCTTTGTCTCCCCAAACCCTCTACGAATACCCAGGCGGGGGATCAAGCTGGCAGGTGCGGGTGACCCCACACCTCCGTCCGGTTTACCGCATCGAGGGCGACCCGCAGCGCCGCGCCGAGGGCATCTACGACAAGATGCGCAGCCTGGGGGCGCATGAGGTTGTGGTGGAACATCCCAGCCACCATTTACAGCTCTCGCGGCAGACCGACGAGAATGTTGCCCAAGTTCTGCGGGCCTACATCGCGAGGGTGAAAGATCTGAAGAAGGATCGGCGTTTCCGGTACGTAACGGTCTTCCGCAATCAAGGAGCGTTGGCGGGGGAGGAATTTGAGCACCCGCACTCCGAGATAACTGCCACACCCTTCATTCCCCGGCGCGTGGGCTATGAACTCCGCTCCTCCTTGCGTTACTTTGAGCTCAAGGAACGGTGCCTGACCTGCGATATTGCAGGGCAAGAAATCGCGCAAAATATACGGATCGTGGAGCAACTCGACCCGTTCGTCGCCTTCTGCCCGTTTGCCGCGCGCGTCCCCTACGAGACATGGTTGCTCTCCCTGAGGCATCACTGCTCGTTCGAGGAGGACCTTACCTCCTGGGACGAGCAGCTTCGTTTCGCACGCTTGTTGAAGTCGGTCCTGATGCGTCTGGAAGCCGTCGCCCCCACCCACCATTTGGTGCTCCACAGTTCACCTAATCTTGGCGCAAAGTTCGAGAGGGGCGGCATTTGGAGTACGCTGGCGGATGATTACCACTGGCATTTGGAAATTCTTCCGGTCATAGCCTCCAAAGCGAAGTCTTACGCCCTGAAAGAGGTCTATTACAATTCTCTGCTGCCGGAAATGGCCGCCCAAGCCTTACGGAACGCGCCGGCATCGAAATAGAGTGGGATAGCGCCAGCAGCGGGCTACCCTCTCCCCTCGGGAGAGGGCTGACACCAAGAACAGATAGAATAGCGGCCCTCTCCCTTGGGGAGAGGGTGGCGAGCGTAGCGAGCCGGGTGAGGGGTCCTTTCTCTTCGAGTGAGGTTAGACTCCCGTCCAACTTACGGATTCGGCTCCGATGGGGCCGTGATCTTTCGATCATCGAAACGCACCCCAACCTCAAACCATGAGTGTCAGCGCAGGGTCACGATGGTGGCGCCCCAGCCGCCGGCTTCGAGGGGGGCGTCCTGATAAGAGAGCACGAAGGGTGTGCGGGTTAGCACGGCGCGCACGATTTCGCGTTGCGCTCCGACGCCGCGCCCGTGGATGATGCGCAGGGCTTTAAGACCCAAGCGGTTTGCTTCTTCGAGATACGCTTCAACGGCTTCCTTGACATCCTTGGGCCGCACGGTATGCAGGTCGAAGACATCGCTGAGCTGGATGCGGAATGGTTCGTCGTCGTGGTCCATGCCTGCCCGCCTGAGCAGTGCGATTACGCAATGAGTCACATCTCGACACCGCACACCCGAAAATGAGGATCAGTCCCAACAATGATGGCTCCGAATCAATCCTCAGAAAACCTGGTGAGAAATGCGGGTGAGGTGGTCGGGGCGCCCAGATTTGAACTGGGGACCTCTTGGTCCCGAACCAAGCGCGCTACCAGGCTACGCTACGCCCCGGCTTGAAGAACAGTGACAAGTGACGAGTGGCGAGCAGGAAGAACTGACTTGTCACTCGTCACTCTCCACTCGTCACTGATTCATTGGTCGGGACGGCCAGATTTGAACTGGCGACCCCTTGCACCCCAAGCAAGTGCGCTACCAGGCTGCGCTACGTCCCGTAGAACCTTTTGGCCCTTGGCCGATATAGCAGGTCTGGGGCTGAAAGCCACAAGCAATCACGCTAACACTTGCGCGAAAGTATTGTCAAGATGGCCTGAAGTTCGTGTCGAATGGCACGCAACTCCGCCGCATCAAGCGTGGACAGGAAGAGATGACGTTGCTGGGCCTCACTTCGGGAGTTGTCCGCAAGATGCTTTCGCGCCCCGGAGATCGTAAACCCCTTCCCGTAAAGCAACCGCTTGATCTCCAGCACCGCCTCGACGTCCTCACGACGGTAGAGCCGATGCCTGGACTTGCTCTTCGCCGGTTTGAGCGTGGGGAACTCGGTCTCCCAAAACCTCAGGACATAAGGCTTTGTCTGCGTTAGCTCACTCACCTCACCGATTCGGAAATAGAGTTTGTCCGGGATGAAGACTTCGGAAGGGGAGGCGTCGGTAGAACGGCGGGCGCGCGGAGAGCGAGTTCGAGGCATCCATAACCTCAAGGAATGGTTGAAGGTCAACTCCAAGCCATCTTAGAGAACTGTACAGGATGCGTCAAGCTCATCGGCACAGAAGAACAGTGACGAGTGACAAGTGACGAGTGACGAGTGAGATTACCAATAGTGAATGGTAAATGGTGAATTGCGGACGCAGAGTTTGCTTTGCGCGCGCCACCCAAGCCCTCTCACTGCTGCATTACCTCAATTTAGAATTCACCGTTCATAATTTACTATTTTCCTGCTCCCTCGCTTTCAACCAGTTTCCGCAAAGCCCGCTCGATGGAGTATACTGGCGGCTTTTCCGAGCCGCGCGTCCGGAAGTGAATGAAGGGATTGAAACAGGACGGCGCATGAAGGACAGGTTTCAGGTGCCAGAAGAGCAGTGACCCGCCGCGGCGGGACAAGTGACGAGCAAGAGTCCGGAGTCGGAAGTCAGGAGTAGAAATTCTCACTCTGGAGAGGGTTGGTTATGCCGAAACAAATTGTGGGTATCGATGTTGGGGGAACAAAGGTGGCAGGAGGGCTGGTGACTTTGAAGGGGCATTTGGTGAAGTCCCTGGTCGTGCCAACTCATGCGGAGAGAGGGTTCAGGACCAGCTACGGCCAGATGGTACATTTGATCGAGCGGCTGATCAAGCTGGCGGGGGGGAAGGAGAACGTCGCCGGGGTGGGTGTTTGCGCGCCCGGCCCTCTTAACCCCAAAACGGGCGTCATTATCAACCCTCCGAACCTCCCGGGCTGGCGCAATGTCCAGCTCGCGCATTTGCTCGAAAGCCATTTCCATCTCCCTGCCAAAGTGGAAAACGACGCCAATGCCGCTGGCCTTGCAGAGGTTCTTTTTGGAGCGGCAGTTGGATATCGGGACGTCTTCTATGTGACCGTCAGCACCGGCATTGGAACTGGGGTCATCATCAACAAGAAGATCTATCACGGCAAGAATGGAGTGGCGGGCGAAGGCGGGCACGTCTCCATCGACTTCCGCAGCCCGTACCGTTGCGGCTGCGGCACGCTGGGCTGCATCGAGGCGCTGGCGGCCGGTCCTGCCATGGCTCGACGCGCGCGCGTCGCCCTCGAGCAGGAGCACAGCCGGCCAAGCCTGTTGCGCGAACTCTCGGGGGGCGACCTCCGCAAGATCACTCCCCTCATGATCCAGGAGGCCACGCGCAGGGGAGATGCCTTGGCCAAGTCCGTCGTCGACGACACAGGGTTTTATCTCGGCGTGTGGCTGGCAGGAATGATTTCGCTATTTGATCCCGAAGCGATCCTCATCGGGGGCGGAGTCGCGCAGATTGGCAAACCCCTCTTTGATAGAATCCGGCAGACTATCCCCAATTACACGATCAACCGTCGCTTTGTCGAGAAGCTCCCCATCCTGCCGGCCAAACTGCAAAAGAACGTTGGCGTTTACGGTGCGGCCAGCGTCTTCCTCCCCGCCGGTGAGGAGGCCGAAGCCGATTGATTCTTCGGGACCGGCGGGAAAGAGGCCGCGAGTCGAATCCTCCTGGCAGGATGCTGAAGAACGTTTGCGGACGTTGTCATTCCGATCCCGCAGTCGCGGGAGAGGAATCTCGCCCTGGAAACAACGGACTTGCGAGATTCCTCGTCGCCTGCGGCTCCTCGGAATGACACGCTAGACGGGTTTTTCAGCATCCCGCTAGAAAGTAAGCCTCACCGCTAACTGGATAATGCGCGGATCAAACGTGCTCGTGATCTGACCGAAACTTGGATCCTCAATGTTCAGCGTAGGAAGCTCAAACTGCGCGTGGTTGAAGATATTAAAGAACTCCACGCGGAATTCCGCATTCAGCCGCTCTCCGAAAATCGCGGTCTTCTTCGCCACCGCAAAATCCAAATTACTACGGTGCGGCCCGCGAAGGGAGTTCCTGGGGTACGACCCGTAGGTGCGCACAGCCGGATTGAGCACTGCGCACGCACTCGAAGGGAGCAAAGTGGGATCTGCCCCCGCGCACGGGTCTGGATCCCCCGGAATGGGTTGGTTCTGGAGGGCGGTAAAGCTTGCAGGGTTGAAGTAGAAATTCCCCGCGTTGCGGCGCGGATCCAGAATGGGAACGACCCTGGTCAATTGATTCGCCCGCACGTTGCCGGCATCGCCCGCAGCCGACGGTCCCGGGTCTGTCCGGGCAGTGTAGAGCTGGCTGAAGATGTCCATGGGGAAGCCGGTGCGCCAAGTCAGAATGGGATACAGGCTCCATCCCTTCGTCAGGCGCCTGGGACCGGAGGCCCAGAGCTGATCGAAGGGAAGGTCCCAGCCCCCGCTGAAGGCAATGCGCTGGCCGATGTCGTAGTCGGAGACGGCACGGAATAGGCCGTGGTTGTAATAGGGCACGAGCGCATTCACGTTGCGAAAACCGGAGGCGTCATCGATCGACTTACCCCAGGTGTAGGCTAGGGTGAAGTAGCTGTTGCCCAGCCAGCGGTTTCCGGTAATCCGTTTGGTGAGACTGGCCTCCAGGCTATTATAGTTGGCGTTGACCAGATTCCCGAAGGTATCGAGGTAACTGAACCCATTCGACCCGTCGGGCGAGAGTCCGGGTTGGGTGTTCAGCACACGCGTGTCGGTGCCAAGGATAAACGGGTTCTGGTCCACCAGCGCGGTTTGCTTGTGGGTAACGCTGCCCACATAGCTGGTTTCCAGGACCACACCCCTGGTTAGATCCCGCTCGATGCTGAAGTTGAACTGATAGGTGTACGGGGTGCGCAGGTGTGGGTCGACGAAGTACACGCCACCTCCGCCAAAAGGCAGAAAGCCGGAGGCCCCAAAGTCGATATTCGGGGCAGGCGGCTTGGAGGGGAACGGGTTGGTAGCGCCCGCCGCGACAAAAGGTTGCGTCAAGTAACCAGGATCGGAGCTGGGATTTCCCGCGAGCGGCGGGAAATACATGTCCACGTACCCGAAGAACGGCGCTTGGCCGTTGAACTGCAAGCTATCCTCGCCCTTCAGGATGTCATAGAACACCCCGAACCCGCCGCGGATGCTCGTTTTGCCGTCGTTGAGCGGGTCCCAGGCGAAACCGAAACGCGGAGCGAAGTTGGTCCGGTCCGGGAAATTGGCGCCCCTGGGGGCGCCTGGGTCACCGGGAAACAGCAGGCCGATGGGAGCATTTGCGAACCGAGTCGATTGCGCTCCGGGAATGATGGAGAACGTGCGTCCTTGGGTGTCCAGCTTGGGGGAGTTGTACTCGTATCTCAAGCCGTAGGTAATGACCAAGTTCTTGCGTAGGTGCCACTCATCCTGCGCGAACGCGGAGTACGACTTGCTCCGGATGTTCGAGGGCGCGGCGCCAAACTGCAAGTACTCGTCGGGCAGGCCCATCAGGAAATCCGCAAAATCGTTACCGGAGCCAACGCCAGTCGACGGGCCATAAAAGTAGAATTCGCCATCCACATAATAATCGTAGTGGGTGTTATTCTGAAACGACGAGAAAGAGAAGCCGAATTTCATCGTGTGCTGCCCCTTCAGCCACGTGAGGGTGTCCGAGTAGCCAAAGGTGTTGTTGATCTCAGTGGTGGGCCCTTGCGGGCTAAAGCCGAGGGTCAGGCCTCGATTGAAGCCGATGAGGGCCGGTCCTGTAGACTGATCCGGTGTGGTTCCTATCCCCAATTGGCCTGGCGTGGGCAAAGTCGTGGCGGGAAAGGCTTGTGCGATGTTCATGCGTTGCGCGGTAAGCCGTGCCTCGTTCAGCAGGGTGGGCGAGAAGCTCCGATCCCAGGCCAGGTTGGCAAACTCTGTGTGATGGTTACCGGTGCTGCCGTATCCATAGGCATCGGCAGGGGTAGAGCCAAAGGCAAAGCTGAACGGAGTCAGCACCGGATTACGGGACCAGCCTAAGGTGGCCGAGAGCTTGTCTTTGGAACTGAGTTGCGCATCCAGCTTGGTGGTGAATTCGTCGGTATCGTTCGTGCTGCCCGCCTGAGCTATCTTGACGCCCTCCGGAGAAGTCGGGATGAGGTTGGCTTGAATATAATTCTTCGCCACGGGGCTGAATTTAGTAGGATCAATAACCGCCTGCGCCGCCAACGTCGGGTTGGACTGCCAGTATGAGTTGGTTGCGAGGAAAGCCGCCACCACCGGGTCCGGAGTGCCACCCGGGCCGGAAGCGGAAAAGTCCCCCTGGAGCTCCTGCGGGGTGTACACCGGAAGCTGCGGGTTGGTAACGGTTTGGACCTGGCGCTGGCCGGAGTAATCGATGAACCAGAAGAACTTGTCTTTCCCATGCACCGCGTGCGGAATCACCACGGGCCCGCCCAGGGTGAAGCCGTACTGGTTGCGCTTGAGCACTTGCTTGGGAAGGCCCTCGCGATTGTTGAAAAAGAGGTTGGCGTCGAAGAGGTCATTGCGCACGTAATCAAACGCACTGCCATGCAAGGTGTTGGTGCCGGACTTGGTGACGACGCTCACGATACCTCCGGCGTTGCGGCCGTACTCCGCGGCGTAGTTGCTGGTCAAAATTCGAAACTCGGCGATGGCGTCCGGGTTGGGGTTATAGACGACTTCGTTCGACAGCAGGTCGTTGTTGATGCCCCCATCCAGCAGGAAGGTGACGGAGTCAGACTTGCCACCGGCGATTCCGAAGGCGCCGGCCTGGGCCCCGCTCGTGGCGGCGGGGTTCACTTCCGTGACCCCGGGCTGGAGCAGAGCAAGATTGAGAACGTTCCGTCCGTTGAGCGGCAGGTCGACAGCAGGTCGGGAGGTGACGGATTGCCCCAAGGTGGGGTTCACAGTTTCCACGGCGGCCGCCAAGCCTTCTACCGTAACCGATTCGTTGCGGGCACCCACCTCCATGCGCAAATCCACACGCAGCACCTCGTTGATTCGTAGCGGCGGAGCATCCGTAACCAGCCTCCTAAAACCCTCGCGCTCCGCGGTAATGCGGTAATCGCCGATGGGAAGGTTGAGAACCTGGTAGGACCCCTCTTTGTCGGTGACGCTCGTGGTGTTGATCTGCGTAGCGGTGTTGGTGGCCGTAACCTTTACCCCCGGCATCACCCCGCCCAGGGAATCAGTTACCGTGCCAACGATTTTACCGGTCGTTTGCTGTGCCGATGCTGAAGCCGAAATTAATAGTGCCACAAAGATTGCCAATACAAGCCTCTGGCAACCCATATGAGCAGCCTTCCTGCTGTAGAGGTTCATCGAAGTCTCCTCCTGTTCGCCAAGGGTGCCGGCCAAATCCCCTCCAGTCTGGCGCATGTCTTCTGACGGAAGATGCAATATACACCTAGCGCATCGAAACACACAATTTTATTCCTGGGACACCCGCTGAGTTTATCACTAAGATTTATGACGAGTATAGAATTACTTGATACTATGCTAATTGTACTAGGTTAAGTTTATCTTGACTCTGCTTTCTCGTGGCGGTAAGCTTCGGGTATGACGCCACAGGAG
>JBAVYG010000534.1:0-8532 GCA_049698675.1 Terriglobia bacterium | reverse complement strand
CGTCCCAAACCAATCAGACCAACCGCCGTGTCACGCAAAGCAGGGGGAGAAACCAGAAATACCAACTTCCCCCGTCGTTCCAACAGATTATCGCTTTAAAGAAGAGAAGTTTTTGACAGAACCGAAGACCGCACTGTAGGGCTTTCTCTAGGACCATCGCTTGCTCACAATGCCGGGCCTGCTGCCTTATCGAGGAATTGGTGGCAGTCCGAAAATCCCCGTCCGAAAATCCCTTGACAAAACGTCTCGTTGGAGGTAATTTTAAGGCGAAGAAAAGGCGAATATGAACGGAGCTCCCTCAACCCCCGCCATCTTGGTTGGACCTGCCGGTTGGTCGTACACGGACTGGGAGGGAATCGTTTACCCCCGCCGCAAGCCGCGCGGTTTCCACGAGGCCGCTTACCTGGCTCAATTCTTTGACACCATCGAGATCAACACTACCTTTTATTCTCCCCCACGGGCGCAGGTCGTGAAAGCGTGGGCAGCAAGAATCGCCTTTAACCCCAACTTCAAGTTTACCGCCAAGCTCTGGAAGCGCTTCACGCACGAACGCAACGCCAACCTCCAGGACGAGAAGCTGTTCAAGCAAGGCATGGCTCCACTCGTGACCGAGGGACGGCTTGGCGCGTTGCTGTTGCAGTTTCCCTGGTCGTTCAGGAACACACCCGAAAACCATGAGTACTTGAGCGGACTCATCATGCAGTTCATGGAATACCCGCTGGTGCTCGAAGTGCGGCACAGTTCATGGAACAAGCCGGAGGTCTTTGAATGGCTCGCCGGGCTGGGCGTGGGCTTCTGCAATATCGACCAGCCGGTGATCGGGGAGTCGATGGCTCCCAGCGCGCGCGCTACGGCCCCGGTGGGATACGTCCGCCTGCACGGGCGCAACTACGAGCACTGGTTCACTTCCAACGAGCACCCGGAGGAACGTTACAACTACCTCTACAGCCAAGCTGAGCTGGAACCTTGGGCAGCGCGCATTCAGAATATTGCCCAGCGCACTGAAGTCACCTTCGTCATCACCAATAACCATTTTCAGGGCAAAGCCATCGCCAACGCGCTGCAGTTAGTCAGTCTGCTCCGGAACCAGCCCGTGCGCGTTCCCGAAACCTTGCAGGAGTTTTACCCGGAATTGGAAAAGATTGCCAGCCCAGAAACATCAGCCGCCGTACCTAAGCAGTCCGACCTTCTTTTTGCGACGCGCAGCACAGAAGAATAATTGACAGCATTAAAGCCCCACTGATGGCATAATACAGGTTCATGCGTTTTGCTTTCTGATTTCTGCCTTCTGGCTTTCTTTCGAGGCTCCCGTCCCCGTCGTCTAGCCCGGCCTAGGACATCGCCCTTTCACGGCGGTAACGCGGGTTCAAATCCCGCCGGGGACGCCATTCAATTCAAACGAGTTACCTCTGCCTCCGTGGATTCCGTTGAAACCGACCGAACCCTACTAAGTTCGGCACAGTTTTGGCTCGTTTCCCTGCCCCTTTCCACCCGCCCGAAGCCCGTAGCAAGGGACAAAGACGGTTTCGGTCCAGGACGCGATTCTCGCGGTCAATCTCCCGTTTACACCCAGCCGTTTCCCTGAACCCTGAATGCCCGCCTGGCAACCCCTTCACCGGCCACAGGCGGTCTTGTGGCGCACTGGGGTTTTTTCTGTGTGTAAATACGCCTGCTGAGAGGCTAAGGAATCTGTTTTGATCTCACTCGAAAACGGTACCCCCTCCAGCATGAGAAGCGGCAAGGCAGTTCCGGCGGCGCACTTAAGGAATGCCGCAAACTGGCAGGTGCGAGCCCATTACCCTGCGCGCTCCCAATAACGGAGAAGGGCGCCCACCGTGCCGTCAGCGCGTGCCTTGCGGCCGTTAGGGTTAACCAGCCTTACGGAGCCAGAGGGAAGACCAAGGCGGCTCTCGATAGTTTGTTGCGCCGTCGCAATAGAGCTGTCGATTCGCAGGACCTTAAAGCGAATAGGTTTCATTTCCCGCTTGGCACTGGCCTTCTTTTTTGCAGCCATATTCACCTCTCTTTGCAGCATCGTGATTGGACTCTGGCTACTTTGTGTGCTTCCAATTCAGCCTGTCCGCCTTCTCGGTGACCGCTTGTAGCCCTCACGGGACTTGTCACACTGCATGTGCGAATAAGCGTCTAAGCCATCGGTTTACCTCTGCATCGGGGTACCCAGCGCAGTCGAGGATGAACTCTTGACCGATGTCAGCCGCATGGAGATAGCAATGCTCTCTGTCTTTACTCCATTTCCGTCTGTCCACGTTGTAGGTCAGCGGCTTTCTACCTGCGGAGGGATACATCCACAATGGCAATTCCCAATACCCTCTGGATTGGCCGAGTTCCGTAAGACAGAGATCATGATGGTATTTCGTGAACACTCCCCCTCCTGGCAGTGGAGTGCGCAGGTAAGGTAGTTTGAGCCGCCTCCTCGCAATGAAAACGGCGTCCACGGGTTTGCTTAGGTTACAGAACCCGTCTATCTCACCACGAACATGGGCGTGGCATTTTGCCCATTTTGGGAGGACCGACTCCGCATTGAACCCGCACCAGATCGAACCTATCTGCAACCAGCCAAAGATCATATGAGCGTCTTGTCTTTCGGGGTCGAACCTGAAATGATCGGTGTCCTTTCGCAAACGGTGAAACCAGCCGAAAAACAAAAAAAGGTCTCCTTCTCGGACACCGTGGTTGAGAAGGTGAGTACATGCCGCATTAGACTGCCCGAACATGGGCAACCAGCCGACCTCCCGAGTAAGATCATTGTGGATAAGGTCAGGGTCCAAATGGCAAAAATCGGTCCCTCTTATCCGGGGTTTTCTCTCCCGGCGGTTGAAACTCAAATCCTCCACCACTGACCCAAGATCCTCTGTTTTATTGCTCAGGTGGTCGTACGTGACTTGATACCTGGCTGGTGGCGGGTGCTTTTGCTCCCACGGCACCGGAATCGGGAGAGAACGCAAGCCTCCGCCGGGAAAAATCGGACTCGGAACCCCGCCGTTCTTCGCGTCGAATCCTTTGCGGCTAAAGATGATCTTCACGCCGTTAACCCCAGCAAACACGAACAACACCGCGCATACAAAAGTGCAGAAATGACCAGCCGCGGTAATTATACATCTCACAGCATATAAATCAGTTCAAATACCAACTATTGGCTTGTTTCTAATGAATTGCCTTCCCGCTAACGTCTAGGCGGGGAGAATGGATGAACCACCCAAAACTATTCAGGATTCGCCTTGGCACGCTCAGGAAGCCAGGCGGAATTACACAGGAAGAAGCAGCTGAAAAAGCCCGCTTGAACCCAAAGTATCTGGGTCAGATTGAGCGGGGGGAGAAACGGCCATCCTTCGATGCGACCATCACACTTGCGAAGGCTCTCCAGGCTTCGTCGTCCGCTTCTTTCCAATTTGAGCGCGAAGGAACCGATGAGAGGACCTTACGTAAGAATATCGACGCATTGCTCCGCCCTTGCACTGCCGAGCAATTGCGGCAGGTTCATCAGGTTATTAAGGCACTGGTGGAGGCTTAGCCCTTGCCCAAAGAACCTGGGCGCTTAGTGAGATTGTTGGAGCTCAGGCGGGTAGAGCTCAGGGAGCGCGGTTTTGCCGCAAAAAGGCGGACGAATCTCCCTATTTGGGCCAGTTGGAAACACGCCAAG
Source organism: Terriglobia bacterium (assembly GCA_049698675.1). Classification (GTDB taxonomy): domain Bacteria; phylum Acidobacteriota; class Terriglobia; order UBA7540; family UBA7540; genus CAVROP01. Next base: position 4,871 of record JBAVYG010000534.1, on the reverse strand, counting down.
GATAAGGCGTATGACCTCAGACCAGCTTCAACCACCTGCCGCCAAGGAACCCCATAACTACGGGTGATCGCCTTCGACGTTGCAGTTGGGTATTCCCTGGCAGGTTCATGTTCACGTTTATTGTGGGATTCGGTGGAACGGGTGTTTTCTGGGCTCGGACTGTGCCAATCAATCCGTGCAGGTGCATTGAGGATTCTATGCACGCCACGGCGAAATCTCGGCGCTCCAAGATGTCGGACCCTTCGGGGAAATCGCCCTCCACATCTTTACGAAGTGGGAACAACGATTCGTAGAGTCGGTAAAGTGCCCAGACTTCCTCTTCTTCGTGGTCATTCAGGGCGTGGACAACCAGCCCTAACTCTTTGGCCTCCTCCCTACCTATTCCGTGCCCGAGCAAGTATATGTTTTCCGTGAGGACATCTGTGATTGCTGAGATTTGACGATCATCGAGGGGAGGCTTATGAGACGAGAGGAGATTCCGTTCCAACAGTCGTATATGCGAGCAAGCACGCTCCAGCCTTCCACGGTATGCCGGCGTAAGTCGCTCTTCAAGTCCGGCGATAAGGCTTGCCCTTGTCGTGTGTTCCGTTACCTTACCTCGCTCATGCAAGAACATTACAAATGCACCTGAGTCCTCGCAGAGCAACTCTTGTGGCAGGGGACAAACACCATCTCTAGTCAGGTAAGGAAGCTCAAACGCCGGATCAATGGGGCCGAGCTTGGCTGCTCTTGACATGTAAATTTTGTCGGCACCGATTGCCATCAGCGTGGCAGCACTGTCAGCTTTGAACGATACCAACCTCATCGAGGCGGCCATCACACCCAAGACCTCTGTGACGATCACATCCAGTTCGTCGCAGAATTCTCGAAGCATCGTGACAATCAACCACGGAGCTTCCGTGACCCCGCCGAGGCCTTGGGGGTACAGGGCGATCCTTTTTTGCTTGCCCAATGCACGTACATGCTCAAACATCGGACGCGTAGCATCGTGGTTCGGGTCCGATTCGGCTGTCCAGGCGGTAACGCGAGTGAAGTAAACGATCACGGGACAGCCGACAAAGTCTTCGATGTTTTTCAAAACCGCTAGTCTGTCGTTTCGCTGGCTTTGCAAATTCATCGCTCATGCCTCCATACGGGCAACACGGTGCCCGCCGACCCCAAGTGGCCAGCAAGCGGGTAATTCTGCCTAAGAGGGAAAACCTCCTAAGACTTTCGCCCCCTTCTGGCCGACCGCAGGATGCGGCGAACCGTTTCAAAAATGTAGTACCCGAAAAGACCCGAGGACGTAAACATGACGGCGAGCGCCACGAGGAGTCCGGTAAGCAATAGAAGCACAATGGCGAGAGCGTCACTCATTGCCATCCTGTGGCCTTATCTCTTCCACCCATGGAGATCACTGTTGCCCGCTGAGGGACTTGATTGACCGAAGGAAAGCATCCACCACCATGGGATCGAATTGCGTGCCTCGGCAGCGGCGCAATTCACCCAGAGCCTCTTCCGGGGTGCGGGCCTTCCTATAGGGAATGGCGGAAACCATGGCATCGAAGGCATTGGCTACCGCGATGATGCGTGCGCCGAGAGGAATTTGCTCCCCTTTTAACTTGTCCGGGTAACCCTGCCCGTCGTATCGCTCGTGGTGGTGGCGCACGATGCACTCAATGCCTGTCTCTTTCAATGGTTCCAATATCTTCGCGCCCCAGGCCGCATGGCTTTTCACGATCTCGTACTCTTCCGCCGTCAGGGGCGCGGGCTTGAGGAGCAGGGGCTCAGGCACATGAATCTTACCGATATCGTGAACGATGCCCGCCAGAAGGATCTCTTCGATTTCCGCCTCGGATAATCGCATCTGCATTGCGATCTGTGCTGCCAGCCTGGAAACCGCCTGAGAATGGCCCTCCGTATGGGGGTCTTTGGGTGCAACCGCGTAAGCGAGGCAAATGATCGCGTCCAGAACCGACCGCGACACGCCTTCGGGTCCCCGCAACATCCGCTCGAACCTGTGCCGGTACTGGCTGACGGACTCCTCCGCAGGATACTGCTGAGCGCACGAATTGTGCGGCGCAACGGCCAACTCGGGTTCTTTGCGACCGTCCGGGGAATCTCTCTTCCGCGCTTGAAGGCCAAGTTCGTTTAAGGAACTCCCCCGTGACCGCCAGCGTCTCATGATGAATGCTGCTAGCAACACAACTGAGGCAATAAATACCCAATCTAGCCAGGCCATCTTCTCCTCCTTTGCCGCGATGCGCGCTGACAGCGGGAGCCTCCCGATAACCTGAATTCTAGCCGTGAAGACGCCAGCATTAAACGGTACTAATGTAAGGTGGCGAACTTGCTATGGCCCCGTCTAGAAACTCGGGGCTTTGCAGGGGCCTGTTCGCAGAAGTGAGTTCCTTTAGCATGGGAAGCGGCATGCCCATGCGTGCCATTGGAATGGCTACCGCCTCTGTACTCGAAATGTGAGCATGCAAAGGTCATCAAAGCCCGCGCCAAAGATGTACCTGCCTTTTTCCTGCGACACTACCCAACCACCAAACCGTTTTAGGCTTAGAAAAGCCTGGCAGCCGGTGAAATCGCGGTAGACGGCGAAATCTTTTTCTACTCCCATCCACCAAGGGCGGTTTTTTACTTTCCCGAACTCACAGCCGGTTTTCACTGCCACCAACCGGAAGCCGTTCCATGTTAGCCAGAGGTGGCATTCGTCACAAAACTCCCTCACTCGCTTCTTGACTTCCGGTTTAATGTCGAGTTCAGGCATGTCAGCCCCCTCTTACTACTTTCTCTAGTTCAACGTATCCGACGCCTGAAAATTCCCTTTCATTCGGTGGCTTGCAGAACCATAGATGGCCTCGAACTGCGATTTGATAGCCGTTCCTGTTTTGGTATATGGCGTAGTCAGGACCCACTTGTACCAAGCTGAAGCCGACCTCTTTCAAGTAGGTGTCACAGAGGCCAGCAATTTTGGCTGCTTTCCGCTCATCTTCCGGGGAAATGGGAGAAGGCTGCCTGCCGACCATGCGGTGCCCTCCGCGTGCCAAGCTTTTATACTTTAATCGTACACTGCCCAGCCACATTCTCAACTCCGAATTCCCGAAGGTAACTCCGTGATATATCGGTTCACACTCTTGCACCCTTCTTTCTCTTGTCAACAGCCGGCTTCCTCTCTGCCTTGACCTTGGTGTGGCCGCTTGATGTTCACTCGAAACGTTAGAGAAAACAGTAGGCGGCCCAAGCTGCTTTCCTTAAGAGCACAAAGCGTAGGCCCACAGCATTCCCCCTCCTTTTTCCCCTCAGAAACTCGGGGCCTTACGGGGGCCTTAGAAGAGCGATCAAAACGGGGGTACGTATAGCAACTTTTCAATGCCCCCCTTGTGGATACAAGGATTTGGCGCGTCCCTGGCGGGTGTCGTAAACGCGTTATCCGCCCTTTCACGGCGGTAACGCGGGTTCAAATCCCGCCGGGGACGCCACATCCTTTCAACGACTTACCCCAGTTTCGCCGGAAACTCGCGGTACAACGACGGTACAACTTGGTTTCGGCCTGATCATGCCCACAACCTTGCTCTGGGCGGCCCGCTTGTCCGGACTCAGAGCCTGCGTGTAGGTGTCCAGCGTCATTCAATTATGACCATGGTATAATGACTATGATAAGGAGTCGGGAATGAAGACAATGGCAGCAGGTTCGTTCAAGGCACAATGCCTTGCGGTCATGGACGAGGTTCAAGCCAAGAGAGAGACCGTGGTGATCACTAAACACGGCAAGCCGGTCGCGAAGCTCGTCCCCGCCGACAAAGCTACGGACGAGATTTACAATTTCCTCCGTGGCAAGGGTGCGGTTACAGGCAATGTCATTTCACCCGCTATCGAAAACTGGGGCGACCTCAAGTGATTCTCCTCGACACGCACGTGGTCGTCTGGCTGGCGTTCGACCCCAGCCGGCTTTCCCGCAAGGCAACCTCCGCCATCGACAATGCGCGTAAGAACGGGGACGGCCTGGCAATCTGCGATATCACGCTCTTGGAATTGACAGCCCTTGTGAGCAAGGGACGTATCCATCTCGACATCAGCCTGGAAACTTTCCTGCGGGAAGTCGAAGCCCGATTCGTCGTCCTGCCGATCACAGGCCGCGCCTGCGTGCTCGCCCTTGAACTTCCAGCAGCTTATCCCCAGGATCCAGCGGACCGTATTATCGGAGCTACTGCGCTGGCCGAAGGGTTACCTCTACTTACGGCTGATCGCGAGATCCATCGGTCAAAAGCGCTTCCCACGATCTGGTGAGTGAAACCAGTCCTGGCGGCCTCTCCTGTCAAAGGCAAGTCGTACCCTGGCCTCCTCTACAAGCTGTCCGAACTGCTGGGTCAAGGTATCGATGGCTGGTTTGAACTGGTTCGATAGCTGCCGCATTCTCTCCGTGTGGTCCATATACGCTGCGGCTGGGAGCACGCGATAGCCGTTATCGTCCCAGGGCAGGGTCAGGAAGTAGTGATCCTGACGGGCCTCGCTCGCTATGACATGTCATTCTGAGCGTAGCGAAGAATCTGCTTTTGCCTGTCGCCTTGGGCCGCGCTGTGATAGCGGCCGGCATCGGGCTGCGCGCCGTGGCGCTGCGCAATTTCCTCAGATGCTTCGGGGTCGTGCTTCCGCGCCGACCACATACTGATCGAAAGCGAGCACAGCACGGCCCGCGAGGACAGAGAGGGTTCTGGAATAGAGATCGAGTTCATGGCAATGTCTCCTTTGTTCTTTGGGGGTTCTGTCAAAAACTTCTCTTCTTTAAAGCGATAATCTGTTGGAACGACGGGGGAAGTTGGTATTTCTGGTTTCTCCCCCTGCTTTGCGTGACACGGCGGTTGGTCTGATTGGTTTGGGACGCG
>JBAVYG010000533.1:0-12028 GCA_049698675.1 Terriglobia bacterium | reverse complement strand
GGCATATTCGTTCGCTCCGTTTTGAGCGCAGAAAGCAAAACTTCAAAACAAGGCTGTCGTTTTCTAGTCTCTTATTTCCAGTTTCTTTTTCTCTGTGCCTCTGTGGTGAAAAGTCGTGGTGAAAAATCGGCTGAAGCGCAGCAGCACCCGGGTGGCAAGATCGGACCGGGAAAGAATCCACGAGGCAAAACGGCTGGCGAGCGACTGATGCGGGGTGAGCCGGCGAGAGCCGCGCTCGATGGCCGTAACCCGGCCCAACAAATCGTGGCTTGAAACGGGCGCGTCGTTGCCTTCCACGGTGTCGCCGCGCGTCACCCATTGAATTCTGTCCTGGCAGAGGGTTCGTTCCACCACGCGGTGGGCCACCAGCCGCCCCTCGCGCGCAAACAAGACGATGTCACCCGGAAGTGCTTCCGCGGTGTCGTGGTTGCGCACAGACAGGATATCACCCGGCCAGATGGCGGGCAGCATGCTGACGCCGGTGGCGCGCAGGTGCAGTCTGCCCGAGGAGCGGAGCACCTCCGCCGCCAACTCACATCCCAACGTTTCCCGGGCTGTGGCGCCGCAAGCTGTGGCCGCTTTGGTCATGATATTCTTCTATTAAAGTGGCACTGCCCTTGCGTGGCCTGCACCTTGCCACAGGTCAGCGCCCTGGTTTCAAAGACCCGCTCGTGCCGCACCTCAGGTTTCTGATAGGGCTTCTTCGCCGTGCCCTGCGCCTCCACTCCAGGCGGTAGACGATCGGTCGATTCTGCTTGGCTCATTGCATCCCCACTTGTATCATCTTGACGGTTGTACTTCGGTTAAATTGCCCAAATCGATGCCCGATACAGCTCGGCCTCCGATCGTTGCCTTACGGCGCGCTCTGCGACGCCTGGATCGCGCAGCCGCCATGGGTGCCAGGGTTTGTTGCGCAGCTGTTGGTCGTTCCGGTCCCCAACGTCGAAAAATAGATGTTCGAGGCCCCTGCCGCCGTGCTCATGTTGTCGATCACGATCCCGCTGGTACCGCCGTCGTAGGGGGAGCCGACGATTCCCGATGGCCCCTGGTTGGTAAAGGTCACGGTACCACTTGTAGTCATGCCGCCAAAAGTTGCGTTCCAACTCGGCGCACTGCTCCCCGAGGTGCCGGCTATAGTTACTCGCTCCAGATTGTTGCTGCTGTCGACGATCACCGTATTCGCGGTATAAGGATGGCTGGTCGCAAACGCCGTGAACAGGAACGGCCCTTCGCTCGTCCACTTGAGGGTGCCGGTGCCGTCGCTTGTGACCGTACCGACCGTGCCTGCGGCCGGCCAAGTAGGCTGAGAAGTCCCGGACGTACCTGCCGTAGTCACAACCTCGATGTTGAAATGGTTATTAGCAACCATTTGGCCTAACGAATAGCTAGTACTCGCCAGCCAACTGGTGACGGTAACGCCCATGACACAACCACCACCACCGCAGCCGCTTGGAGAACCGGAGGCGTTCACGCCGAGGTAGATCCAGTCGTAGGGCCCGCCGGTTGCGCCAGTATTGTAGACTTCGTTGAGCGGGGAACACTGGGTGCTAGCGCTGGTGAGCGTCGGCCCCTGAACAGCCGTGGTGCCCATCGCGCCGCTCGTGATAGGTATCTGGTAAAGGATCGGGCCGGTGCTGCCATTAGTGTTTCCACACACGTAAAGATTCCCGTTCGGGCTCGTTCCGCTCGTGTAATACGCGTTATCAAAAGCGCCGGAGAAAAGCAACTGGGAATCGGAGCCACCGGTGCCGACGTTCACTGTGGCCAACGGGTTGGCGGAACTCGAGAAGCTCGTCGCAAATTGATCTATGTAGTTATTGGATCCACCCTCAACGAACACGTACACCTTCGCGGCGCTGGAGTCCACAATGGGGCCCTCCTGGATGTCGTTATGTGCGCCCGATATACTGGCCGAGGAGGTCGTAGAACCGCCAGTGGTGACTTCAGTCAGGTTGCTATTGAAGTTACACACGTACACACGCTGGCTGCCGTAATCGTATACCGCGCTGGTGAGCGGGTTGCTGTTGCCCGCTTGGGCCGGCCAGCCGCTGCTCGCCTGCGCCGGGGCGGTAGTAGGATGGACGGTGCCGAAGACGTCGGTGAATTTGTGGAGGTAACCGCCGGAGTCGCCGACGTAGATGATGTCGTCAACGTAGTCGACGAAAGGAGACGAAATGGTATCGTTGTTACCGTTGCCGAAACTTATGGTAGTCATGCAGGGTGCCGCGCAAGCTCGGTAGTTGGCGTTGCTATTCGCCGTCAGCACGACGGGGGCGGCCGCGGTCGCGGGACTGAAGGTGATGGTTTCAGTCGGTTCGGAAGCCGACGCGGCTGTGGTCAAGGTAAGGGCGGTGCCGCTACAGGTTGCAATCGTATCGCCCTGCGGAATTCCAGTCCCGTAGATCGGTGAGTTCGCGGTCGCCGGGGTGCACGTCCCGGAGGGCACGGTGATAGAGGTGCTGCCACCTGTAGTGGCCGCCTGGAACTGGTTGTTGTAGGTAAGGGGCTGAGTCGAGCCAGCCGTGACGCCCGTACCTGTGGTCAACGTAAGGGTGGTGCCGGTGCAGCTTGAAACCTTATCGCCCGATGGAATTGTAGGCCCGTAGATCGGTTCGCCGGCTAAAAGCAAACCGCACGAAATGGAGATCGATGTGACAGACGCGCTGCCGGCGCTGGTGGTGCCGGTGAAAGCGCCCCCGGTCGCGCTCCATTTCAGGAGCACCAAGCTTGCGGTGGATGCCGAGTGGATAAACGCCACTTGATCCCCCAACTCTGACAGCGCCACCGATGTTTCAATTGTGCCGCCCGTGTCGTAGGCCCAATAGGTCTGTGGCACGGTACCCGCGCAAGTGGTGGCATAGAGGTTGTCGTAGGCGATGATGCTGGCTTGGGTCGAACTTCCAGCCACACCCGTGTTGTACGCGACGTAGTCGGGCGCCGCGCCGCCGGCGCAGCCGGCCGTAGTGGGACTATTCGTGTACCAAGAATACTTGGCGGGATAGTTATCGGCGCCCACTTCGGCGCTGGCGCTGTTCATATACTGGCTCCAGTCGGTCTTCAGGGGGGAGAGCGAGGGCCCGCGCCTGGGCGGGGGCGGTGGCCAGGGCTTCCGGCCTTTGCCGAACCCAAGCGTCTCAAGTGCAGCCGTCATCTCGGGCGCCCCAGCCGCGGCGCGGTTCCGCTTCATCTGCTGAATAATGTAGCGCGGATCGTAGTACAGGTTGATCCACTTGGAGTACGTGCCCTTCGCGATCGCCTGCTCGTACGTGCCGATGTCAGAAAAAACCAGGTGGTGGTGGCTCCAATCGTCAGGCACCCCGACGAGATGCTTCGAGGCAGGTTGCACCTTAAGCTTCGAGGCGGGTTGCCCGGGAATCAAAACAGTAATACCGATGAGCACGACGAAAGCCGCGCCGACGATGGCTAACTTGGAAAATGCACGATGCATGGTTCGTTCCTCCCCTCTAATGTTGCGGGCGCCTTGCGTTGTTCCACCCGCTGTGCCTGTGATGTGCCCTTGCTACGCCGCCTCCACTCACCTAACCAAAGTGTGAGAAGCCGAGTGTGAGGGATTCTCAAATACCCCGCAGCGGTGCCCAGCTTGACGCACCTCTTAGCAATTTTCAAACATGAGCTTGAATCAATCCACTGCATTCGTCTCTACTGTAGATTCCGTAGAGGCACTTAGAGACTCAGGCGCTCCAGGTACTGTCGAATGCTCATTCCGCGGCACTGTACCTGTTCCTCCTAGAAGATACGCTTGCTTCAGCTCCCATGTGTGCGCTCGGATGGGACAAGACGCTGATCGCCGATGGCGAAGCCTTCGAGGGATACGGCGGTACGATCCCCATACTCCCTTGGAGTGAGCAACGGCGATTCCCCCTCAAGCAGCATAGTTAAGAATCCCCTGGCCCCGGTCGACGGCCCGCGACCACGTCAGTTGCATATCGTAACGGGCTCGCGCGCGGCACTCCCGACCGATGCGGCACGGCGCTCACAGCGGCACGATGAGAACCTCAAGGGAGCCGCTGCGGGCATTTCCCCGCATCCAATAGATGACACGAGTCCACACCAACACACATTAAAGCGCTCTAATTAGAGCCTGTCAAGCATTACGAAGGTACTGGTACCAGCCGTCAGCTCTCGGCTCCCAGTTACGACATAGAGGTGTTCTTGCTGATCGCTGGAGGCCGAGGGTTTCACTTCTAGCCTCAGACTCCAGACCAAGACAGATTAGAGCGCTCTAATGATAGCATGTCAAGTAGCTATGGCGGTATTAACTAAACGAGTAAACCACGAAGTTGTCAGCCATCAGCTATCAACTCTCATACGGATTGTTCGTCATTCGTAAAAGGCCACCGCCTGTCATTCTGAGCGCAGCGGAGCGAAGCGAAGAATCTCGCCCTGGACTCTTCCGCCCACAAACAGCAGGGCGAGATGCTTCGTTCGGCCTAGGCCGACGGACTCAGCATGACAGGCCCGAAAGTAGTGTCAGTTACGAGATAGAGGTGTTCTTGCTGATCGCTAAAAGCTCAGGGTCTCACTTCTGACTTCAGATTCCAGATTTCAGATTGCAGATTCCAGATTGCAGATTCGAGATTTCAGACTACTCTTCCACATGACTGGTTTCTGGTTCCCGATTGACCCGCCTTGGCGCCCCGATTGGCAGCGCGGGAGATTCGAACACCACTTTTTCAATCGCCAATCGTCAGTCGACAATCGCCAATCGGCAATCAGCAATCGCCAATCAGCAATCGTCAATGTTGGTCGACGGAAAAGTCCAGAGCGAGATTCTTCGCTCCGCTCCGCTGCGCTCAGAATGACAGCGGGGCGGAATCACCCGGCAATCGGCAATCGTCCATCGGCAATCAGCGATCGCCAATGAAAACCTGGTTGTCGGTTGCGGCTGAAGCGCGCGCTGTCGTCGCTATCCCTGCCAGGACGGCAAACCATGCCGCATTGGCTGGGATGTGCAAGTTGAAATCCAAGAAGCTGTGCACCAGCATGCCACAGCAACCAATGGCGGCGCCCAACCGAATCCAGCCAGCTTGAGATCGAAGGGGGTGACCCCAATCTCGAAAGGCCAGACGAAGAAAAAGCGCCAGAGCTGAGAGAATGAGCAACGCGCCGACCAGCCCGGTCTCAGCTACAGCCTCCGCATAATCGTTGTGCGCGTGATCGATCCACATGTCGCTGGGAAAACTCTGATAGCGGGGGTAAGCGGTCTCAAAATCGCCCAAGCCAACCCCCAGGACGGGATGGGCACGCCACATGCGGAGCGAATCGAGGGTCATGCTCTTCCGGTCACCGGCCCAATTCGCCCAAGCACTATTGACGTAGGCTACCGAACCCAGCTTTTTCGCGACCCAGCCCGGGTCGACATAGGCAAACAGCATTAGGCCCGCAAAGAGGGTGACGGCGGCGGCCATCGCCAGACGCCGTCTCTCCGTTGTGCGAGCACCCGCCCCGCGCAGGGCAATCGTCGCGATCAGGATCTCCGCTGACAGTGCCAGCAAGCCGGCACGCGAGCCGGAAAGCAACAGAGAGGCGAGCGCGAGCGTAACCGCGATAACACGCCATACCGAAGCCTCCAGCGATAACCTTCCGCGCCGCCCGGCAATGTAGAGGACCGCAACCGGGATGAGCATTTCCATGAGCCCGGCGAAGTGGTCGGGATTGACGTAGGGACCAAAGAGGCCACCGGGGGTTTCGACGATGCCATAAATCCGATGCGTCCCCGAAGCAAACTGCAAAATGGCAAACAGTCCCATGGAACCGGCAAAAATCAAAACCGCAAGGCCGAACGCGCCCAAAGTCCTGCTGCCGGCTCCGGCGAAAAGCTGCACGGCGAGGAAAAAAAACGCCAAATCCGCCGCGAGCAGGACCAGAGCTTGGCGGGTCTCCGACCTATCGAGTGTGAGCCGGGCCGCATACTGAGCCACTCCCAAAAGGAAGAACAGCGCCAGGGGGATGTAGAGCGGCGACCAGACCAATTTCAGCGCTCCCTGCTGAACGCTTCCCAGGGCCCACAAGAAAAGCGCCAGGGCGGCTACAAGGCCCAGGGCCACCCAGGCCCAGGTAACTACAGCGCCAAAGGCCAAGGGCGCGCCGAGCAAGGCAGCGACGAGCAGGATGCGAGCGATGTGTAAGGAGTAAGGGGTAAAGTGTAAAGGGTAAAGTGTAAAGGGTGAAGGTTGATCGTCGCCTCTTGCCTCTTGCTGGGTTCGTGCCTTCATCGATTGCTCTTGTTTCTTCACCCTTTATCCTTTACCCTTTACAATTTTTGCTTCTGACCTCGTCATGCTTGCTCTCCTTCCTTCACCCTTTTCCCTTACCCTTTACAGTTTTTGCTTCGGACTGCTCGGGGTCCGGGCATTCCAGCGACACCGCGTCCAACCAGCAAGTGCCGGAGATTTCCGTAGGGAAAACCCGACTGCGAGGTCGCCAGAATGAAAGCCGCACCGCCCGGGTTTGCGGCCCGGTCGAAAAAGACAGACGCAAGGGATGCCAGGGCGTCGTTCCCACCGTGGTGTCGCTGATCGCATCCGGAAAGCCTGCGGGTTGGGTATCACTCACGCGCAAGCAGGGGCCGGTGTCGGAGGTGATGTCTTCTGAGCGAATGTAAGCCTGGAGCATGTACGTATGATGGGGAAGGACCGGCACGATTTGATAGGCGGGCTCATACTCATCGTTGCGGCTGACCGTAAAGTCTACACGAAGGCAGTGGGCGCCATGGTAAGCTCCAGGAGCGGAAAAATCGACCGCAAGAAAAGTTTGGGGGCTGGCCCGCCAGTCGAACCCCGCCTTCAAAGGCGATTGTTCGAAATCGCCATTGAAAATCAAATTGTCTTTTTCATTCAGTAATGCCTTAGTCTCGGGGCGTGTAGCGCCGCCCTTTAGAGCCTGCCCTGATCCCGCAGTCGCGGGAGAAGGGGCGGCAGGTGCCGGTCCCGCATGCGGGACCGGCGCTACTTCATTCGCCTCCGGCCTTTTGACAATTCCCAGGCGCTCAAGATCCTGCCAGACATTCACAGCCTCTTCGATTCTGCCCAGAGCGATCAGACGCTCGAGGTAAGGCGCGGCGGAAGAAAACGGAAAGGGGCGAGAGTCCGCTACTACCAGTCGCCAAATTCGATAGGCGGTGTCGTTATCCCCTTGGTCGCTCAAGAAATCCACGTAGCCAACTTTGAGCTGCTCATCCGCACTATCGGCCAACACTTCTTGGAAGATAGGGTCGGGCTTCTCCACAGTTTGAAGAGAAGACCAAGTGGCCGCCGCAAAGGTGGGGTCAAGTTCCAACAAGCGGCGAAATTCCGCCAGGGCCCTGTCAAGTTGATTGGTGCGCAGAGAGGATTGGGCAGCAAGCCAATGGTAAGAAGGCGCCATGGGACAAAGCTTCAGCAGGCGCTCCCCAGCCTGGTCGATGCACTCCGTATCAGCCATGGATTCACAGGCTGACTCGAGGTCTGACCAGTAGAGTCGGCTATCGGGGCTTAACTGGGTGGCGCGGCGCAGGTGGCGGAGGCTTTCGGCGGGATCGATGTCTTCATAAGCTTGCCCGAGCCGGTTCTGAAGCTGGGGATCGTCTGCGTCTAACGCCAGGAGCCGGCGACCCACCGTAGGCGTCTCGAATGAGGAAACGATCCCCACCAGCGAAGTTTCGGCGGCCACAAGCAGGCTTGCGCAACCGACCGCGAGCAGGAAGAGGAGTGCTCGAGAGTGCGCGCGCAGCGAGATTTCGGTTCGGGCGACCCCCAACTGCGGCCGAATCATGTGACCCTGCGGGCTATCCGGGTTCTGCTTTCTGCAACCAGGACAAACCTCGCCATGCGGCGCGGATTAAGCAGCACAAGGACTGCTTCCGGACGGGGTCGCCTTTTTGCACTCGGTCCCGCCGCAGCAAACATAGCCCGGCGGGCAGCAGTAGTGCTGGTGCCCACGATTGCAGGACTGGGCTGGGGGACAGCACTTTCCATTGATGCACATCTGGCCTGAGGGACAGCAGAAGCTGCGCCCAAAGAACTCCCAGAACCCACCGCAGACCTGGGCTGAGGGACAGTACTTTCCGTTGATGCACGAGCCTGAGCGGTTCTTGTAGCATGTCCCGCCGCAGCGGAATTCATCCCACGAACACCTGATGAATTCTGGGGCCTGTGCGCCCCCGGCAGGCGCCCCCAGGCCACGGGAAGCCCGTCCCAGGTAAGTTAATACGCCGCCACCCACGACTCCGCCGAGCAGCCTTAAAGCCTGGCGACGTGGGATCGGGCTGGCAATAATCCGCGATATATCGTCCAAAAGCGCGCTCATTTTACTCCTCCTTTTGACCACCCCGGCGGTCCCGGACGAGAGCCAATATAGCGTCTCTCCCGACTGCCGCGTCCCTGGCAATCACACCGTCTTCCCCAATCAGAAAAGCTACCGGCGTCGCCAGAGTCCCGTACTCTTTTGAAACCTTCCACTTCCTATCCTGAAGCAGCACCGGAAACTCAAAACCGTGCTGCTCTGCCTTGCGGTGGTTCTCCTCCGCATTGCCCCGTCCGACGAGTATCACGCCCAAGCCGTCATTGGCGTATTCTCGATGCAGGCGGACCAAATGGGGGGCGAGTTCATCGCAAGGTTCGCATTGAGGGTCACTGAAGACCAGGAGTACGCGCCGGCCCCGGTACTCCTCGAGCGAAACCATGCGACCTTGAAGGTCGGGCAAGAGAAAAACAGGCGCGCGAGTGCCGGCTTTGAGTCCACTTCCCCCGGTACCGGAAAAAACCATCCAGCGGTTAAGCACGCCAGCCCGCCGCTCGCATCCCACGCAGGGCTTGATTCCCATGGCGGAGGTCACACGCTTGATCACGTCCCCAAGCCCGATCTCGTGTTTGAGAAGAAATCCGGGCAGGTTCACTCGGTGAGGCGCGAGGGTTTCTCCGAGAGGCCCTTCGCTGCCCAGCCCGCTGCGCTGAGGCGTGTTTTTGCCGGCCTCGGAAGCGCCAGCCTCAGGGCCGGCCACCTCCAGGGCTAGCGCGAGGACCCCATCTGCTCCCCGCGCCAAGGGTGCAGCGACTCGCCCTTCCTCATCCAGCAGATAGGTTACCGGTGTGCCCTCGTGCTCGAAAGGCGCTGGTTTCTCTCCATCCTTCATCAGCAGGATGGGGCACTTCAGGCCATGTTCGGCCGCCTGTTCCTGGTTGGATCGGGCCTCACCATAGGCCAAGAGCACCAACTGAACGTTTTGCTTTTCGAAACTGGTTTCAAGACGGCCTAACTCTGCTGCGATCGAATCGCAAAACCCGCACTCGAAATTCCAATGCACCAGCAAAACGCGCTTGCCGCGAAAGGCCTCGAGTGCGACAGGCCTTCCCGCAAGGTCAGGGAATTTAAAGGCGGGGAAATCGCTTTGAAGCGGAAGCCCTGCCGGTTCAACTCCCTCACCAGGCTTTTCCAGCCCAACTCCCGCGGCTTGCGCATTCTGCTCGAGCTGGTCCAGACGCAGCAGTACTCGACCTTGCTGCTTGACGATCTGATAAAAGCCTATCCAAAGGCTGATCAGGATTAACAAGAGGAGCATTATGGTGATCATGTGAAGAACAGCCCCTCGCCTTCGATTACGCCGTAATGAGTGACCAAACGAAAACTCTCTTTGGTCGTGTTGTTAAGTTCCCTGAAACCTCGGGATTCAAGGGATTTCAAGGGCGAAGCCCCTGGCCGGCTAGCACTTGTCCATTGACAACAACAGGAAATCGGCCACTGTCTCTCTTGCGAACCAACCGGGTCCGCCCGCGCAACCAGTCACCGTATCCTTTACCAGATCGGTCAGGCTCTTTTGGCCGATCAACTGAGTTTGATCGTGGCTCAGAGCAGCCACTCACTAAGCTGGGCTTGCATCAGGAGCCAGAATAGTCCGCGCATCTGTTTCCAGAAATCTAAATAATACCCTTTTGTAGGTTCTGTCAAGTACTTTCTCGTAGCCCTGTCGGGTACTTGGAAAACTTGTAATTATCGTTCTGGTACCGATCTTTTTACTGTGCCAATCCGATTGACTAGACCCCCGTTTCTTGGACCAATGAGAATGCGAGCATTGAGCTCGCGGCCTGATTCGCCGAAAGCTCTTGTCCGGCAGCAAGCGCCTGCCAAGGGAGCCATAGGCGTTCTTTGGCACGAAGCCAAGCTTGACGGGATCGCGGCCGCAACGGACGGCTGGCGCCGGCGACGTAGTCAACGTCGCGCCATAGTATTCCGCGACGATTACGGCATAAGCGAATGCCAGCACGCGGGATTCCACACTTCGTCATCAGTAATAGGATCAGGGAAAAACTTAGTGTGGGGTAAAGTCGCAGGAGTATGTTGCTTTTGTTGTTAACTAAGCCCGGCATCTTCCTTGACTGTTCTTGACAAGTCAAATGCCCAGTTGGACCGATACCCCCTAGGGGTTGGCTTGCCTCGCCGCCGATCCAGAAGCCCATCGTACCCGTACTCCTCGTGCCGCTCCCGCCAGCGCCGCATACTCCGATCCGAGATGCCGATGATCTCGGCGGTCCGCCGGGGCGGATGATCTGCTTCACCGTAGCCCGCAAAATCGCTTCTTGCACCTTCATCGCCCGCTCCCAGGCGTCTTCCGAGTAGTCCTTCATCACATCCTCCTGGTTATTAGCTCCACTCGATTTTTGCCTTATGCGGACAGATGTCGCCGTAGCGACCTAATTGACCCGGACATTTGATTTGCTAACAATAGAGTTTATTTTCATGAACTTGACAGGCCATTATTATGGCGGTAGATTGCAGAAGTCGGCCAGAGTGCCGTAGGCGAAGCGACGGAAAAAGGACCCCGCTTACCTGCCGGCGGGAGCTTATCACCGAACTTGAGGCTCAAGCTGGCGTGCCTCGCTTCGGAAGGATTTTGAACGCGGGTCGGCTATGATACTTTTTTGACGCCCGTCCCCCCCCGCGAAGTGCAGTCAGTGTGTGGCGAGGCGGTGGAAGGTCTGATCTTCTCGCGGTGCATGTGCCTGCTAATGAAATGATCAAGCAGAGGGCTGCTGAGGTGTCGTGCCGGGGTGCAGTTACGCGATCGGATCGGCCCAGCAGTAATGGTGATGCCCCCGTAGTCGCGACCAAAGATTCCTATTATCAGTTTGTTCGACCATAGGATGTACAGGCGATGTGTCATCTTCAGAGCTCGTCCGGGGGAACAACCACCTGGACTGAGCAGGTAATCCACCCCGAAGCCCGCAGGGTTAGCAGCGGTCCGCCGTTTAGGCAATACCTCGTACAGAAGTACCGGTACGCTGGTACGCTTGGCGGCGAGGGGGAAATATGAGTAAACTCTCATAAAGAGTACCTCTCCGCTGGACGAAAGTATCCGGCCTTGACCGGCTCGGAGAGTGTGAAGAACAAGCGACCTGTGTTGGATGGCAAGGGCGGCAATCGTTGGCACTTATGGGATTGCAAGGTGTTCTCCTGTAAGTCAGAGGGCGGAGCTGTACGTTGACAGCGGGAGGTGCCGCGCTTGACATCCCGGCGGTGAGAAATGAAGAGTCACGAATGAGGCCTCCAGCCATCACTCTTTGCTTAACGGCAAGAAGACCCCAATACTCTAACTGAAAGCCGAAAGCTGACGGCTCCCTCGTCATTCGACAAGATGAAACAACGAGCAGAAAACTTTTGTTTCGCCTACAATAGGAGCTATGAATTCAGGAACCGGAGGGGGCGAGTTGGATATCAGCGGGGCGTGGTGCGCAATTTACACACGACATCAGCACGAGAAGGCTATTGCCCAGATTCTCTCCGCCAAGGGGCTGGAGGTCTTTCTTCCGCTTTACAGCGCAACTCGCAGATGGAAGGACCGGACCATGCACCTCTCGCTTCCCTTGTTCCCCTGCTATCTATTTCTGCGCGGAATGAAGGAGCGGCGGCTCGAGGTGGTGACGACGCCGGGGATAGTTTCTATTCTAAGTGTCAATGGTGAAGTGGCGACCATTGCTGAATCCGAGATCGAGTCTGTGCGCAGGGTGGTCGAGTGGGGAAATCGAGTTGAGCC
>JBAVYG010000532.1:0-2600 GCA_049698675.1 Terriglobia bacterium | reverse complement strand
ACAATGTTGCGTGCCTGCCTTCGCGATGCGGCAGTGGGAAGGCGGTTTTGCACAGGCGTGTCTGATAATATTCCCTTGGGCTGAGCCTTAGTTAACATAATATATTTTCCACAAAACGCGCGGCCTTTTCCACAAGATCCAGGCGTGCCCGCCGCATCCGCGGGATCCAGGAGTCAGGGGAAAAGCCAAGTCCTGTCAACCATTTGTGGGGTATTGAGTCAAACGAGAACCTGGAAACTGGAAATTCGAAACTGGACCATAAGCCCGACAGCTTCCAGTTTCTGCTCTATGGAACCGGGAACGGGAAATCACGAACCAGGAAACAACGCCGCCAGTTTCCAGTTTCTAATTTCCAGTTTCTGCCTTGTGATTTCTCGCGAATGTCAGGCGCGCTCGCAGCACTTTTCGCTTCCCGCAGCCGCCCGGATATGCTAATTTCAATGAGATTGTCGGCGCGTCGACATAAAATGCCTCTTCGTGAGACGGAAGCCATTGTTCTAAGGACCTACCGGTTAGCGGAAGCTGACAAGATCGCTTCGCTTTTCACACGTCAAATGGGGCGCCTGCGGGCGGTGGCTACGGGAGCCCGCCGGACTAAGAGCCGTTATGGGGCCGCGCTCGAGCCCCTGAGCCACGTTCGGGTGCTCATCTTCGAGCGTGAACACCGCGACCTGCTGCGGATGAATTCCGCCGAGCTGATTGAGTCCTTCTTCGATATGCAGAAAGACTATCGCATTCAACTGGCAGCCCAATACGTTGCGGAAGTGGCCGAACGCATGATCCCGGAAAGGGAAGTGAACGAGCGCATGTTTCGGCTGTTCCTGGCGGTGCTTCGCAGCTTGAAGCATTCGGGGGAAGTGAACCGGCCGCTTCTCTACTTCGACTACTGGCTGCTGCGCTTGGCAGGCTTTCTGCCGGATTTCGAGCACTGCCAGAATTGCGGCCGGGCGCTTGGCGACGAAGGCGGGTATTACGGGCCTGGGTGCGAGGGCTTGAACTGTGAGACGTGCCGAACCAGCGTGATCGGGCAAGGAATATCCTCCCAAGTGATTGCCGCCATGCGCGCCGGTTGCCAGAGGCAGCTGGAGCGGTGGATCGGGGAGGAAAAGTCGCCGCCGGGCTGCCGCGAGGCCCGCAGATTCCTCGAGGAGTTGATCGAAACCCACGCGGAACGAAAACTGGTGACGCGTGCGATGATGGAGGAGGCGGTCTGAAGAAGTCATCAGCGGTCAGCCGTCAGCTTTCAGCAAGACCGCAACCACTGATAGCTGATAGCTGACGGCTGATAGCTTCAAGATTTATGGCACAAAACCGGGGGAAGTCCACAAAGCAAAAAATGTCTCCACTTACCTTCCAGGACATGCTGTTCCGCCTCAGTGAGTTCTGGGCGCAACAGGGTTGTGTTGTGGCATTGCCTTACGACCTGGAGGTGGGGGCGGGCACCATGTGTCCCGAGACCTTCTTCCGCGTCCTGGGGCCACAGCCCTGGCGCGTGGCTTACGTGCAGCCCGCACGGCGCCCCGCCGATGGCCGCTATGGCAAAAATCCTAACCGCCTGCTCAAGCACACGCAGATGCAGGTCATCCTGAAGCCGCCGCCCGCGAACATCCAGGACATGTATCTTGAAAGCCTGGGGGCGCTGGGAATCGACATCCGGCATCACGACATCCGCTTCGAGGAAGACAACTGGGAAGCACCCACCCTGGGCGCCTGGGGCATCGGCTGGCAGGTCATGCTGGATGGCCTGGAGATCACCCAGTTCACCTACTTCCAGCAATCCGGCGGCGTGGACCTCGAGCCCATCAGCGTCGAGTTGACCTACGGGCTGGAGCGCATCGCGGCTTTCCTCCAGAACGTCGAGGACGTTTACCAGGTGCATTGGGACGAAACGGTGACCTACGGCGACATGCGGCGTGCCGAAGAATTGGAGTTCTCCGTGTACGATTTCGAGGTTGCGAATCCTCAGGTCTGCCGCCAACTCTTGGACCTTTACGAGGGCGAGGCAGCAAGCTTGCTGGATGAATATCCGCTTATTCTTGGCAATGAACAAGTCCATTTAAAAGAAGCTGATGCAGATAAGATCAAAAGTTTTACCTCAAACAAGAATCGTTTCCCCCTACGCAAGGTTTATGACCTTACTTTGAAGTGTTCGCACCTGTTCAACATCCTCGACGCGCGTGGCGCCATCAGCGTGACGGAGCGCGTGGCGCTGATCGCGCGCGTGCGCAAGCTGGCCTGCGAAGTCGCCGCCATTCACCTCGACCGGCAAGCCGAGGTGGCGGCATGACAGCCGAAACTGAAAACCCGAAAGTCGAAACTCGAAATTCGAAAGCCGAGACTCGAAAATCGAAACTCGAAAATCGAAACTCGGAACTGGGGGCGAGTTTCGAATTTCGAGTTTCGAATTTCGCCTTTCTCCTGGAAGTGGGCTGCGAGGAAATCCCTGCGCGCTTCCTGCACGATGCCGAGATAGGCCTGGGCGAGCGCGTCCAGGCGGCGCTGCGCGAAGCCCGGTTGCTGCCCGAAGCAGACGTAGGGGCGGTTCGCGAACCGCCCCTACAAACATATTCCACTCCGCGCCGCCTCGTCGTCCATGTCCC
>JBAVYG010000531.1:0-5597 GCA_049698675.1 Terriglobia bacterium | reverse complement strand
GGATCCGAGTCCGCCCGTAGAAGTGATGGATAAATACGAGAAGGGGTATGCGTGTAAGAGCCTCTTGGGGCAAGCTTGTCTGAGCGCTCTTCAGCAGACCCTTAAAGAATACCTTAAGGAATTTATTAATAATCGCGGGCAGTGGAGAGAAGCCGAGAGACGTATATCAAAGCTCAAACAACAAGGCTTTGGTGAGCTGCAATGCTACAAAACAGTCTTCCGGGAGTTACTTGGTTGTGACTGGGACAAGGGCCCCGTCCCCTTTTCGATTCTGGAAGAAATAGTGCTCGCGAGGAATGCAGTCCAACACGAAGGTCACATCAGCTCTCTTGATCGGTGGCGGGACCGGCAATACAAATCCAAATACCCCGTAAGCCTATTTGCCAACGAGAATTTGCCCACGCTGATCTCTGTCACTGAGGACAACCTACGGTTGGCGATGGACTCAGTAGAGAGGTTTGTCGAATGGCTAGAAACGGGTGGGGGATAGTTACGCTTGGCGTTTTCCCAAGCGTGGGCCGTACCTGCGCGGGAGAGGGTAGTGGGCAGTTTGAATCCTGGGAAACGAGTATTGGCAATTCGATCGCTTTGACGGTCCAAGGGACAGATGTTATTATCCACTAGGGGAAAACAACCAAAGGGCTTGTCCCGCACGGAGGCACGATGGACCGCTACGCGATTATACCGTTGCAATGTAACTGTGGAAGTTCATACGAGGCGCCTGTAAGAGCCAGACCTGGAAGGACCAGAAGTGGTTTAAACATAGTTAAATGTCTCGATTGTGGTGCGAACCTGCATATCCCAGGCGAGTTAGCGCAGCCGTTGGTCAGAAAGAATCAAGGCCCGCCTGCCAAGGCGAGCCTCTCAAGGCTTAGGCACGATCCAAAGGGTGGAGCAGATGGCTTTTGCTCATTTCAATCGACGACATAAGGTCGTGTTCTTCATCACTCTTGTTCTAACCGGATTAAGCTTGGTGACTGGAAACGGAATTGGCCCGTCGTTGGGGGTTGCACTTCTGGGTTGCTCAGCGGGGTGGGCGCTCGGATCGGATACTTTCTCCAGGTTTTCCTCAGTAATAATGGAGACGAAGCACAAGCCCGACCGAAAAAGCAAAACCTTGGCTATTATTAGTGGCATTATCCTTGTGGCACTCATTCTCTGCGGGCTCGGTTGCCTCATTGACTATTCGGACCCAGGATCGGTCCACTCGCACTCGCCTCTCCTTCTCCTGGCGGCGCTGATAGCCGTCGTCTTAGCCTTTCTCGTATACAGACAGTTAAGGGTGTGGGGAGGAATGGTCAAGGTCAAGCACCCTTAAGATATGGAAGCGGGTAGCAGACAGGAACCGGAAAGGAGCACCCCTTTGAAAATCAAGGTCGTGGTTCACGAAGCAGAGGAAGGCGGCTACTGGGCTGAAGTCCCGGCAATCCCCGGTTGCGCAACACAGGGCGAAACCATGGAAGAGCTGATGGCGAACGTTCACGAGGCCATTGAGGCCTGTTTGGACGTTGAAGTCGATCCGCCAGAGCACACCCCCAAGGATCGAGTATTGGAAATCGCCCTATGAAGTCCCTCTCCGGCAAGGACCTTGCCCGCCTCGTCGAGAGTCAGGGCTGGCAACTCCTCCGAATTCATGGCAGCCATCACATCTACGGCAAGTCGGGCAGCATCGTCCGGCTGTCAATCCCCATCCACGGTAACAAACCCCTGAAGATCGGCCTGCTCAAACACCTTCTCAAAATGGCAGGGTTTCGGGAAAGCGATTTGGATTGACTCTACCCCGCTCCGTCTGGCGCGTGTCCGTTCATGCTTGGCGGGGCGGCAAGGCTCGTAGGTGCGGTCCGTAAACCGCCCCCCGCTCCTTGGCCCCTCCGCATGGCCATTTGAAAAATGATATCAAAATGATATCATTATGATGATGGAGGGACGATGGCCAACTTGACGGTGCGCAACATCCCAGAGAAAGACTACGCCGAGCTCCAACAGGATGCAAAGCAAAATCGGCGCAGTATCAACGCCGAGATCCTGCGCCTTCTCGCCGACAAGGCTGCCATGAACCGGCGGCGGCGGCATGCGGCCAGGGTGATGAAGAGGATCGATAAGATACGAGAAGAGATCGCCAGGGAGTATCCCAACCAGCCGGATAGTGTCGACCTGATTCGTGAAGACCGGGACACCCGATAGAGGCTGGGATGTGGGGGTGGAGGAGACATGCCAGACTTTGTAGTGCGGAATATTCCCGAAGAGACTTACAAGCGCCTACAGGAAAACGCGAGACAGCATAAGCGAAGCCTGAACGCAGAATTCCTTGAACTTCTGAACGATCGTGACGCCTGGGCGCTCCGGCGGTTTCGCATCCGATCTGCTGTTCCTAAGCTACGTCGGCTGCGCAAGGAGATCGCCAAGAAGTTTCCGGTGAAATACGAGATGCTAGAACTAATCCGCGAGGATAGGGAAAGTCGATGAACCTCGTCGTGGATGCGAGCGTCGCCGTCAAATGGCTGTTCGAAGAGCCGGACTCGGATCGGGCTGAGGCGTTGCTGACCTCGGCAGGAGAAGACAACCTAAAGCTCGTAGCACCTACCATCCTTCCTGCCGAGATCGCCAATGCGCTCTGGAAAAGGATGCGACGGGGCGACATGGACCGGCAAAAGACTCTCGAAACAGGGGAGCGTTTCAAAGAGATCTGTCCGGTACTGCTTCCAATCGAGGATCTTGTTGAGCGCGCTTTGGAGCTTGCTATCGATTCCCAGCACCCGGTGTACGACTGCCTTTATGTGGCCCTTGCCGAGGAACTGGCGGGTGAGCTTGTAACTGCGGACGAAAGGTTATATCGGGCGTTCGCACAAGATTTTCCTCGGGTTCATTTGCTCCGGAATTGGAGCTGAAGCTAGCCATGTGGGTTTGGCAGAGCATCTAATCTAGTGCAGTATGTTCATGAGGACGATGGGAGCTTGAGGTTATGTGGAACAATCTGAAAACAACAATTCTGCTTGCGGCGATGACCGGCCTGCTGCTGGCGATTGGACAGCTCTGGGGCGGGCAGCGGGGGCTGATATTTGCCCTGGTGCTGGCGGCCGTGATGAACCTGGGCAGCTATTTCTTTTCCGACAAGATCGCGCTGAAAATGAGTGGCGCGAAGCCAATTGCGCGCGAGGAGAACCCGCGCCTTTACCAGATCGTGGAGCGCTTGGCGGCGAAGGCCAGCATCCCGGTGCCCAAAATCTATTTCATCCCCACTGATTCGCCCAACGCTTTTGCCACGGGCCGCAATCCCAGCCACGCTTCGGTGGCAGTCACGGGCGGCATCCTGGATATTTGCGACGACGAGGAAATTGAAGGCGTACTGGCGCATGAACTCGGCCACGTGAAAAACCGCGACATCCTGATCTGCGCGGTTGTGGCCACGCTTGCCGGCGCCATCACCTTGATTGCTCGAATGGTTTATTGGGGCGAGCTGTTTGGGGGCTTTGGCGGCTCGCGCAGTAGCAACCGGCGCGGCGGAGGCATGTTCTCCGCGCTCGCTATGATGATTGTCGCGCCCCTTGCGGCCATGCTCATTCAGCTTGCCATTTCCCGCTCGCGCGAGTACGAGGCCGACGCCACGGGCGCGCGCATTACCGGCAATCCCCAAGGTCTGGCGCGGGCGCTCGCCAAGATTGACAAGGGGTCCAAGCGAATACCCATGCAGGCCTCGCCCTCCATGGCGCACATGTACATCTGCCAACCGCTCACCAGCGGGGAGGTTTTCTCCAGCCTGTTTTCCACCCACCCGCCCATCCGCAAGCGCATCGAGCGGCTGATCGGACGGGAACAATTTTGAATTATGAATTCTGAATTATGATTTGGTTGCTTGATTGTCCCCTCAGCAACCTGCCTTTTGCTTATGGCGTGGCGCCTTCCTTCCATCTGCTGGGGACTGGGGAAGAACGGTAGACAGTAGGCAATTCATAATTCACAATTCATAATTCACAATTGCCCTGCCTACCACCTGCTGCTTCACGATCTCCAACGTCTGAGGCTCGTTTAGCCTATAATCTTCTATCATGCCGTCCAATCCTGGCAGCGATTTTGAAAGGCATGTCGCGCGCTTGGGAGACATTATCATGCGCATCGGAAAAAGGATTGAAGGCTTCTGGCAACGAGTGACCGAAGGCATCGCGGTGCAAGTCCTCTGGTCGCAATTCATGGCGGAAGCGCGGGAGAGCTACAGCCTTTACTTCCGGGAGATTGACTGGGAGACGCTGCGCAAGGAAAGGCGAGGCCGGCGATTCAGGAAGACCACTAGTGCGCTTTTTTGGGCGATGCTGACGAAGCTTTCGCCGGCACGCCGGGTTTTCCTGCTCATTGCCTTGTTCTTTGCAATCCTTGCCTTGACCAGTACCCAAGTAACGATTTCGACTTCCGAACATCGCTACGAGGCAGGCCTGCCCCACAATTTCCTGCCCGTCCTGCTGGCGGTTGCGGCCCTGCTTTTTCTGCTGGCGCTCGAACTCGCTGACCGCGTCACCATGAAGCGCGACCTCGAAATTGCCCGCGAGATCCAGCGCTGGCTGGTGCCTGAGTCGCCGCCCGAGGTTCCGGGAGTCGAGATTGCGTTTGTCTCGCGGCCTGCCAACACCGTGGGCGGGGATTACTACGACGCGTTCTTGCGCGGCACCCCGAGCTCCACATCCAACTCGAAGCGTTTGCTGCTGGTTGTGGCGGATGTGGCGGGAAAGAGCGTTCCCGCTGCATTGCTGATGGCCACGTTTCAAGCCAGCCTGCGAACCCTGGCAGAAGCAAATACTTCTCTCCTCGAGCTGGTCGAGGGGTTAAACCACTACGCTTGCGCCCACAGCCTGGGCGGCCGCCGATTTACAACCGCATTTTTTGGAGAATTAGAACCCGAGACCGGCGTACTCTCCTACGTCCGCGCGGGGCATGATGCGCCCTTTATTCGCCGCGCCTCCGGGAGCCTCGAGCGGCTGGAGACCGGAGATCTGCCGCTGGGAATCGACGCCGGCGTGCGTTTTACCTGCGGCGCTGCAACCATGGCCCCCCGCGACCTCCTGGTGATCTTTACGGATGGATTGATTGAAGCGGTGAACGATGCCGACCAGGAATTTGGAGAATCCCGCCTCCTGGAGGTGCTGAAATCAAGCGACGCCGCGGGTGCGCAAGCCGCGCTGAAAAACCTGCTTTCCGCGGTTGACGCCTTCGTGGGTCACACCCGCCAGCACGACGACATCACTTGCCTCCTCTTGCGCATCGACTGAGAATGACCGGTGTCGCCACCGGCACCTTCCGTCCCTCGCGGTGGCGTAATCTTTAGCCCGAGCGCACCACCTGCCTCCGGTTGTGGCCTGCGACGGGGCCGGACGTGATATATTTCGTCGGGTTCGAGAATGTGAGCACTTCCTTTCGGAGTCATTCTCAAATGCAGGTCTACAAGAAACTCGCCTGGCTTCTTCTGGCCGCGCTGGGCGCCCTGGCGCTCGGCGTGATTGCCGTTTCGCGAGGAGAGCCGATCAATGCCGTTTGGCTCATGCTCGCCGCAGGCTGCGTTTTTGCTTTGGGCTACCGCTTCTACAGTCGTTATCTGGCCTATCGAGTCC
>JBAVYG010000530.1:0-2616 GCA_049698675.1 Terriglobia bacterium | reverse complement strand
TACCTGACCGGCCGAACTATTCTGGTGAACACCGATCCGCAACGGTTCTTGATCCCGTGCGAGAACTGGAATGGCGCAGAGGTACGGAGACGCATTGAGGCTCTGAAGCGCCGTTGGGCGCTACTCTCGTCGCACCTCCGTCCATCCAACATTCTACTCACTCACGTTCTGGCGTTTCGCCGAGCCGAGACTGTCCAGCAGTTCGGCGCAGAACTGGACTCCCTATTAGCGGAACGCAAGAACTGGCACATGGGTGCTAAGAAGGATAAGCAGTTCTGGCTGCGCTCACCGTGGAAGCGTGATGACAGAACCCGGATCAAGGAACTGATTACGGAGTTCTGGGTAGCGGGAGCTTTGGCCTTGCCCATAAGGGAGGGTATTTATCCTGGTGCCAAAATCGCCGGGGAACAACTCGCCCAAGTCCCTCTATTTGCAGCGATCGACGCAATGATCCCTGATACAGGGAGACGTGACGTTGTCGTCAGAACCCAACACATAGTTGCCGCAATGTTGATGCGTACTTGCGGCTTACGCAAGATCGGGGATTTGACGCCTGATGTTATTGGTGACTTGTTCGGGAAATTCCACAGCCATCATCTCCGCAAACCCATTTCCGCGGCGATCATCGAAATTCAGAGAAATGCCCATGGCGAGGCCGTCCGGCACAGCAGCGATGATTTCGGCAGCAGCCGTAGAGTGACCCTCGTCCGTGATCTGAAATTCGCTTGGGTCGTTGATCGCGATGCTGCCATGGAGGAATGGCGGACTTTAGGTGCCACCTATATTGACCAGTTGACAACAAGCCTCGGGGTGCGGAAACAGGCTATTACCCTGTTCTTTAAACACCTACTCGCAAACCCTTCCCTTCCGCGGAGCCCCGGCGACTACCTGAAACGCGGAGTGGACCTGCAACCTGCGTTCGTCACACTGGGCTAACGACCAGATTATGAGCAGAGATTCTTGAGGAAATAGGGTGACACTCCAGAGCAGTGGTTCCGGGGAGGAACCGAGAGGAGTGTTACCTATGGAAGGTATAAGCGAGGTTCAAGGGAAGAGGAAGGAGACCCGCCCCCCGAGGGGGGCGGCGCGACGGACAATTCGTCCGCACCCTGATTCTCATCCGTTTGAGGTGCGGCGTAAAGCGGTGCAGTTATGTTTGGAGGAAAGCTTCCCCGTGCAGCGGGTAGCCCACGAAATGGGTGTGGGCCAGAGCACTTTATCCAAGTGGGTGAGGCTGTACCGCGACCAGGGTGAACCGGGCTTGCAGTCGAAGCCAGTACGTCGGAACCGTCAGCGGCCGAAGGTGGCACTGGCGGTGAAGACGGAAGTCGTCGAACTCAAGCGTCGTCATCCTGACTTGGGCATTAAGAAGATCAGCCAGTTTCTGCGGCGCGTGTTGTTTCTGCCGGTGAGCCGAGAGACGGTTCGCCGGACGTTACATGAGCAGCAGTTGCTCAAAAAACCTAGGCGCAAGCCCCAGCGCAATCCACCCAAACCGCGCTTCTTCGAGCGGTCCACTCCCAACCAGATGTGGCAGACCGATATCTTTACCTTCCGTCTGGGAGGCAAGAACGCCTACCTCATCGGCTTTATCGACGATCACTCCCGCTACGTGGTGGGGCTGGACGTGTTTCGCAGCCAGACGGCGGAGCACGTGTTGGAGGTATACCGCACGGCGATCGCGGAGTACGGTGTGCCCAAAGAAATGCTCTCCGATCAAGGCCGTCAGTACTCGAGTTGGCGAGGCACGACCCGCTTCGAGGCGGAGTTGCGCAAGGATCGGGTCCACCACATCAAAAGCCGGCCCCATCATCCCATGACTCTGGGCAAGATCGAACGCTTCTGGAAAACCATCTGGGAGGAGTTTCTGGTGCGCGCGCAGTTCGACAGCTTCGAGTCGGCCCGCGAGCGGGTGCGGTTGTGGGTAAAGCACTACAACCACCAGCGGCCGCACCAGTCCCTGGAGGGGTTGTGTCCGGCCGATCGGTTCTTTGCCATCGCCCAGGAACTGCGCCAGGTCATCGAGCGCGGCATCCAGGAGAACGTGTTGGAACTGGCGTTGCGAGGACAACCGCACAGTCCGTTCTACATGGTGGGGCGGATGGGCGAGCAGTCCGTGGTCATTCGTGCCGAGAAGGGTAAAGTGAAAATGCTCGTCGATGGCGAAGAACCGCCAGCGCATCGGGAGGTAGTCTACAACCTGGAAGGAGGGACTCATGACCACCGAAATCAAAGCGAAGAAGGAACCTCTCCCTTACAATGCGCAGCAGCGAGCCCAAGCGGTGCTGTCGATGTGGAGCGAGCGCCGTCGCCCCGGGGAAGTGTGTCAGGATCTGGGGATCAGTCCGGCGGTGCTCTCCCATTGGGAGAAGCGGGCGCTGGCGGCAATGCTCAAGGCGCTGGAGTCGCAGACGCGCCTGGAGCCGGGACCCGCCCTGAGTCCAAAACTGGAGCGGCTGCTGGCGCGCCAAGCCTTGCAGCAGAAGGGGCGGATAGCCAAGCTGGAGAAGCGGCTGGCCAAGCTGCAAGAACCGAAATCACCACCGCCGACCAAGTAGACCAGGCCCGCGTGGCGGGAGGTTTCAGCGATGAACGATCCGAAACCCAGCGCTCAGC
>JBAVYG010000529.1:0-3486 GCA_049698675.1 Terriglobia bacterium | reverse complement strand
TTCTCATTCAGGAGCTTGAAGACGATCCAATAACAAATGAGACCGATGACCAGGAGACGCAGCAAACGCCATGCGTAGCGTCCGGTGTCGCGAAAGAAATCTCCGAGCGAATACTTCAGGTCAGGCGCTTTGAAGCGAGTCAGCACTCCCCCGGCCAGAATCGAGTTCAGCGCCAACGAGACGAAGCCCATGCCAACAATCACCGTCGCATAACGATCGAAGCTGCCCGGATTATTGAAGGCGAAATCTGTTAACCAATCAACGGCGAAGCCGCGCGCCATTTCCCGGCCCATCAGGCTGTGTCCGGTGAAGCGCTGGATACCACGGTAGATGGGAAATCCGGCGAGCGCGGCAATGACGAGATTAGCAAGGAACAGAATCACGACTGCCGACGCGGTACGGCGTGTGATGGAGAGTCCCTGCCGAACGGATGACCCGACACTCATTCTGAACCTCCCTCGTTGTCATTCCGACCCTGACCCCGAACGAAGTGAGGGGAAGGGGAGGAATCTCGCTCTGGTTCTTTCTTCCACCTACGCCCGGCTAGGCCGCTTTGAGCTCCGCTCCACCCTTACGCAGAGCGAGATTCCTCGCTTCGCTCGGAATGACATCCTCGGCCATACATCCAACGACGCCGCAGGCCTCAACTGAAAAAACCGGCGGCGAAGAACAGATTCTCAAGCCAGAAAATCCAACGGATGTACCACTTGGCTGCGGCGCGGTTGTCTGGCTCGGCCAGCCGGCTGCTATGGGTGAAGTTCGCTTCCAGCGCCAGCTTTCGCTGCGGGTCCACTTCTGCAAACGTCACCTTGGAGGGTTTGTCGAAAACAAACTTCGCCCAGCGATACTTTCCGTCCCAGTTCCTTTCGATGGTCTCACCATTATCGAAGCGAATCACCACGTCCACAGGCGCAAGGGCTTCGCCCAGACGACGCACGACGACCGTAGACCGAAAGAGTTTGGTCTTACTTTTCTCAGCGAGCTTGGCAGCGTCCTGTTCGAGGTAGGTGTTCCTCTTTCCATTTTCGTCGTATACGCCGACTTTGCCCTCCAGGGGTTCGCTTCTAAGGTCACTGACTTCATAGTCGGCAACGTTTGAGCTGTAGAAGAATTGCTCGAAAAACCAGTTCATATCTTGCCTGGAGACTTCGTTCACGACGTCGACAAAGTCCCGAGTGGCGGGATGACGATAGCGCCAGCGTTGTTGATAGGTACGCATGACGCGCGCCATGGTTTCCGGGCCCAAATAACTTTCCAGGGTTCGGAGCGCGAGAGCCGGCCGGGGGTAAGAATTGACCACATAACTTGTACCATCCAGATATTGCCATCCGTTCCGGACCAGTTCGTCATCCTTGGCGTGTTCGAGGTATTCGCGGCGGCGGCTGGTGCGGTCCGGGGTTCCGACACACCCGAAGTAAGTACCCAGCGGGATATCGCCGACCCCCGCGAAGGGGAACTGCGGCAATTCGACATTGAACCAAGGGTGAATGAGGAAAGGCATGCCGAAAACGTGTTGATAACTGCATCCCTGGCCATAAGCGGTTTCAAGGACTTTGCCGGTTGAGTAAGTGTTGAACCCTTCGTCGAGCCATGCTTCCTCGAATTCATTGTTCCCCACCATGCCATACCAAAACTGGTGTCCAAACTCATGGACGGTGACGCCCTCGGGGGAAAAGGAATGCTCGCCTGGCCAGAAGTAGACGCCACAGGTAATGAACGTGGGATACTCCATGCCGCCGGTGTTCGAGCCGCGTTGGGGATCGACCACCGTCAACGTATCGTAAGGATACTGGCCGTACCACAAACCGAAATATTTAAGCCCGTTGAACGCGGCACGGAAATAGCGGTCCGCAAGGCTGCGGTGATCGGGCTGGAGCAAAAGCGTAACCGACACGTCGCGGAGGGCAACCTGGTCAGCGGGCAGGTTAAGGATTCGGGCCCAGCTCACCAGTTCGTCGCCCCGTACTTCATGGCCCCAGTCGAAGGTGCGGGTGAGCTTGATAAAATGCGGACTGGCGGTCCAGGCAAAATCGTGAACGTCCTCCTGGTGGAAGTAGTACGTGGTAGTCCGGTCAGGATTGCTTTGGGTGCGGCGCAAAAACCCCGTTGCACCCAAGATATAATTCGAGGGGACAGTCAGGTCAACGTCCCAGGCGCCGTAATCCGCAAAAAACTCGGTGTTGGCGTGGAACTGGTGGCAATTCCAGCCACCTTCCTTGCGGCCGCGCTCGCCCGCTGCTTCGTAAACGCCGATCTTGGGGAACCACTGTCCAACCAGGATGTAATCGTCGTCATAGCCCGTGCGTGCCAAGGCGCGCGGGAGCTTCGAAGTGAAATCGACCGAGAGCTCAATGCTGCCGTGAGGTGGAATGGGCTGCGGTAGCGGCACTCGGATCACGCTCTGATCGGCGGCATTATCGTCGTCGGGGTGCACGAACGTTATCGCCGATGTCAGATCTGCGCCGCCTACAATCTGAAGTTTGTTGACGTCCACCCATCCCCACTTTTGTCCTTCCGGCTCGGTTTTCCATTCTTTCAGCAGACTGCGGCGTCTGCTGATGGAAGCCTCCCGCAGGAATGTGCTATCCATGTTTTTGAATGCATTGAGATATAAGTGGAAATATAGGTCCGGAATAGAATCCTCAGTGTGGTTCCACCAAGTAAGGTTGTAGTGGCCCGCGACCTTCTTCGTGGCCGGATCGAATTGGGCTGAAATCTGGTAGCGGACGATGGGATGTTCGATGCGAGATTGGTAAGTCTGAGCGCTGACGTTGATGCCGAAAGGCACCAGCACCGCCAGCACTCCGAGCAAGATTCGTCTGCTCATCTTTTTCTCCAGAAGGGAAACACGAACCGGATGGTCAAGAAAATTCCTGCTGTCAGCGTCAGTCCCACGAGTTCGAGAAAAACCGCGCGGAGGAACTTACTGGCGGGGAGGCCCAATTGCTCGCGCAGCCAAACCCAGGAACAGAGGTCGAAAACATAAAGGCCAACCGTGCAGTCGCGGGTTGTCTGAGTGGCGGCATAAAGGAGCAAAGCAATAATGAAGATGCCAACCACGATCCTCAGCGCATAGACGAGAGTTCGTAGATAAGGCAGTTTCTCCGCCACTCGCAATTTTCCTCCGTTGATTCACTGCGGCGGCATTGTACCTGCCGGGCGCACAGCTTGCAAGATTGTTTAAATTATCCTGTCAGATGCGGCTCGCTTGGGAATGTTGGAGGCGCGGGTGAGAATCGAACTCACGCATAAAGGTTTTGCAGACCTCTCCCTTACCACTTGGGTACCGCGCCGTCTGAGAACAGTTGCTAGTGGTTAGTGGCTAGTAAGTCCCCTCGCTAACCACTGGCCACTGTAGTTCTTGGAGCGGGAAACGGGATTCGAACCCGCGACTTCGACCTTGGCAAGGTCGCACTCTACCACTGAGTTATTCCCGCTTGGGTACAAACCTTATCTCTCGTCAAGTGATTATAGGAAGCGGTGATT
>JBAVYG010000528.1:0-2643 GCA_049698675.1 Terriglobia bacterium | reverse complement strand
GGAGGTGACCCATGCTCTCGTCGCTCGCTGAATTCAAAAAAGAAGGAGCGCTCAAAAAAGAAAGAGCATTCCCCTGCACCTCTTTTAGAAAGAAAAAGCTCTTGAATTCCAAGAGAGAATCTACCTGGCTGACGCGAAACCCAGGAAGGAGGAAGCAATGAGCAGAGTACGGGTACTGGTTGGCACACGCAGGGGCGCGTTCGTCCTGACGTCGGACGGAAAGCGCAAGCGGTGGGATGTCAGTGGCCCCCACTTTGGCGGCTGGGAGATCTACCATCTGAAGGGCTCGCCCGTCGATCCGAATCGCCTCTATGCGTCGCAAACCAGCGGCTGGTTTGGGCAGATCATCCAGCGCTCGAGCGACGGTGGCAAGACGTGGGAGGCGCCCGGAGGCGGAATGACGATGGCACCAGGCGGCATGCCTGCTGGCGAGAGCAACAAGTTCGTCTACGACACTTCTCCGGAAACCGGCAAACCCCTCACCACTCACCAGTGGTACGACGGCACGCAGCACCCCTGGGAGTTCAAGCGCGTCTGGCATCTTGAACCGTCGCTGACCGATCCGGATACCGTCTACGCCGGGGTTGAAGACGCCGCCTTGTTCCGCTCGACCGACGGCGGGCAGACGTGGCAGGAGCTGGCCGGGCTGCGCGGCCACGGCACAGGGCCCAAGTGGCAGCCAGGCGCCGGTGGGATGTGCCTGCACACGATCCTTCTGGACCCGAGCGATCCCGGACGGATTTTTGTCGCCATCTCGGCCGCGGGCGCCTTCCGGACCGACGACGCCGGTAAGACATGGCGAGCGATCAACCGTGGACTGAAGTCCCAATACATCCCCGACCCGAATGCCGAGGTGGGCCATTGTGTTCACCGCATCGCGATGCACCGGTTGCGTCCAAGCGTGCTCTTCATGCAGAAGCACTGGGACGTGATGCGCAGCGACGACGCCGGCGACTCGTGGCAAGAGGTCAGCGGGAACTTGCCGACCGACTTCGGGTTCGTGATTGACGTTCACGCGCACGAGCCGGACACCATCTACGTCGTCCCGATCAAAAGCGACTCGGAGCACTATCCGCCCAAGGGCAAGCTGCGCGTGTACCGCAGCCGGACGGGCGGAAACGAGTGGGAGGCGCTCACGAAAGGTCTGCCGCAACGCAACTGCTACGTCAACGTGTTGCGCGACGCGATGGCGGTCGATTCGCTCGATTCGTGCGGCGTGTATTTCGGCACCACCGGCGGGCAGGTGTTCGCGTCGGCCGACGCCGGAGACACCTGGGCGCCCATTGTCCGATATCTTCCGGCCGTGCTGTCCGTGGAGGTCCAGACGCTGCCATGATCCGAGTGGTGCTTCCGTATCATTTGCGGACGTTGGCGCACGTCGGCGGCGAGGTGAAGCTCGACGTCAAGGGCGTGGTCACGCAGCGCTCGGTCCTCGACGCGCTCGAGGCCCGCTATCCGATGCTGCGCGGGACGATCCGCGACCAGGTCACCGAGCAGCGCCGGCCGTTCTTGCGGTTCTTCGCCTGCGAGCAGGATCTGTCCCATGAGCCGCCGGACACCCCGCTGCCCGACGCGGTCGCGACCGGGGCCGAGCCTTTTCTGGTTGTTGGAGCCATAGCCGGCGGCTAGCGGCCAATCATGATCGCTACCGATATAGATCGCGCAATTGATAGACAGTTCCCCCAAGAAGATACCGAAATTGCTCGGTCCGCTGCCTTTTCGAACCTGAAACCCGCTCGTGACAAGGAGTTTCATCCCTGGGAACGCGGAGACCAGGGGGAACTGATTGTTCAACGCGATAGAGGCGCTGGCAAACAGTTGCGATCTGTCCTGCGGTTGGATGACGTGTATCGATCGCCAGGAGCGTGGCAGATGGGAATGCCCGAGGGGTATGGATAAGTGGAGGGCCAAGAACGCTCCCCACTCTTGCACACCCCCGGCTACGGTGGCGGAATAATTCAAACTCCCACCGCGCTGCTCTAACAGGCTGATGAAAAAGTCACCGCGACGCCCTTTGTGGCGCCGGCATCTTGCCGGCCCTTATTGAATCTAATGGAGTTGCCGGCTGGAAGCCGGCGCTGCGGCAGCGCTCCAAGGCTTTTTCATCAGCCTGCTAAGACTCTCCGCGGTACGAAATGGCGGGCAGTTCACCGCCCCCGAACCACCTCCGGAATTGCACCTCCACTCCACGCCTTCGTCCCGGTCTGTGTCAATTTTTGGGCGGCATCGTCCCAGTGCAGGTGCGTGGTCTGGCAGTCGCCTTTCTCGTACGCATATGTCTGCCCATCATCATTGTAGAGCGTGAAATCCCCATCCGCCCCCGAATAAACCCTCACATGCGCGATGCTCTGCTTGTCATGCGTGCTCTCGATGGCGCTCCCCAGCGGCACAATCGAACCCGCCTTTACAAAAAGTGGAATCGTCTCGATCGGCGCACTTACTTGGATCGTCTGCCCGCCCTCGAACCGCTTGTTTGTCCAGTAGTCGTACCATGCCGCTCCCGCAGGCAGATAGACGCTTTTCGTGGTTTGTCCCTGAGAGGTTACCGGGGCAACCAGAAACGCAGGTCCGAACATATATTCATCACCAATCTCCGCCACCTTCAGGTCGTTTGGAAAATCCATAAACAGTCCGCGCATAAAC
>JBAVYG010000527.1:0-2911 GCA_049698675.1 Terriglobia bacterium | reverse complement strand
GGAGAATTTGGGGTGGAGAATCATTCCAGAGGTCTGGTAAATCTGGTCTTTGCGAAGACCCAAACAGCACGCTTGCGCGACCGCGCGCTCGGAGCCGCAGATATAAAACTGCTCCTGCTGCTCAAGCCAGAAGTGAGGAGGGTAATCGGCCAGATCCGTCAAGATTGTTACAAGCGGCGTTGTGGGCGTAATCCGCCGCAGGCTCTCAAAGATGGCTCGGTTGAAATGCGGGACAAGGGAGACGACCAGGGCGGGCTGGCTTTGCCGCCAGTACGCCTCCAGCAGGCGTACTTGATCTTGATGGTAGAGTCGGATAGCGGTCTGCAGCACACGCAATCCAAATCCCGGCCCCCAAGTCCAGCCCTTTTTCAGCAACCCATTGTAGAGGTCTTGTAAACGGAGACCGGTAAGCTTGAGAACGGGGTCGATGCCATCGAGTAGCTCCTGGAGGTTCATCAGGTGGATGTTCCATTGGAGCTGTTGCTCGGTGACGATGCGGAGGGCAGTGGCTGCGGCGCGATGCCCGCCTCCAGCGTCAAAATAGACGAACTCCACTCTTCCCATCTGCACGCATTGTCGCATAGTCCTAAGAGTATAAAGAAGCAAAAAGTATACCTTTAACCAACTCTTCATATTCAAGCTACTGATTTGTAACAAATGAAACGCAATCTGGAAGGTGCGATGTGACTTACACGTCCACACTGTTCACTCCGGCATGGCTACCGTGCCGGTGCTGAGACGTTTTTGTCGTGAGTGCTATAACCCGCCCGAAGCCCTCTATGAGAGGCTCAAGCGCCTGGGGCTGGATTTGGTCACTGTAACCGATCACGATTCGATCGATGCGGGGGAGAGTCTTCGGCGGCACCCGGACTTTTTCGTTAGCGAGGAGGTTACCTGTCGGGCGCCAAGTGGGAACGAAGTCCACGTTGGGGTTTACGACATTACGGAAAGCCAGCACGTCGAGATTCAGCGCCGGCGAAATGACCTTCCGCGCCTGGTGGCCTATCTCGAGGAGCAGCGAGTGTTCTTCAGCGTCAACCACATCTTCTCGGCTCTAACCGGACGCCGCGCGGTGGACGACTTCGACTGGTTCGAAGCCTGTTTCCCTGCGGTCGAAGTCTTGAACGGACACTTGCTCGTCCGCAACAATCACCTTGCCGCCCGGCTGGCCGCCCACGCTCGGAGGATCGCCGTGGGGGGCAGCGATGCGCATGCCTTACGTTCGGCGGGCAGCGTCTGGACGGAAGTGCGTGGGGCGCGCAACAAGGCTGAGTTCCTGGAGGGGGTGCGCGAAGGCCGCGCTCAAGTGCACGGGGAGTCCGGGAACTACTGGAAACTGACTCTCGATGTTTTGGCGATCGGCTCCGAGATGTTGCGGGAGAAGCCCTTCACACTCCTTTTTGCCCCATTCTTGATCGGGATCCCCGCTGTTACCTTCATCAATCACCTCCTGGAAAGGCGGTTCGCCCGCAAGTGGGGACAGACGTGGGCTCGCACGCGGGGTCTGGATGTCGGCGCGGCAGCCCGGCCGCTCCGCCCCGCAGCCGGGGAGGCGACGGCATGACTTTCCCAGCCACCATGTTGACCATCATTTCCAGCGGTGATCACCGCCTGATGCGGCGCGTGAACCGCTGGAAACCGCCGCGCTGGATCAGGCTCTGGATGATTCTGGCAACGCGGGCGGGCGACGGCTGGCTATGGTACCTCCTGGGGACGTTGGTTTTGGTTTTTGGCGGGCCGTCGCGATTTGCGGCGGTGACGGCTGCCGGCGTATCCTGTGGGCTAGGGACGGTTCTCTTCCTCGCCCTCAAAAAGCTGACTGGGCGTAAGCGGCCTTGCGCGGTTGCCCGGCACTGCTGGGCCACGCTCTTGCCCCCCGATCAGTTTTCTTTTCCCTCCGGCCACTCGATCAATGCTTTCGCCTTCGCCGTCTCGATCGGCCTGTTTGAGCCGTCCCTGATGTACGGATTAATCTTATGCGCCCTCAGCGTGGCGATTTCCCGGATCATTCTGGGCCTGCACTTCCTCAGCGATGTAGTTGTCGGGTCTTTAATCGGCGCCGGGCTCGGCTACGGGTGCCACCAGTTGCTTGTCCAAGGTTTTCACTGATCAGGTCCTACCTGGAATCCGCTCGACCAGTCGCTGTGAGGCTTTTGCGCAGCATCATTCATATCGCAGTGCCACGATGGGGTCGAGACGGGAGGCTTTGACGGCGGGCCACAGGCCGAAGAAGAGGCCAATACTTACCGAGACAACCAAACCCGTTATCACCGACCAGGGGGGAACGGTGGAGGGCAGGGACGGAACGAAGCATCGCACAAGGAAACTCACGGTGTAGCCGACCAGGATTCCCATCACCCCACCCGCCAGGGTAAGGGTCATAGCCTCCAGCAGGAATTGCCACGTGATATCGCTGCGACGGGCCCCGATGGCCTTGCGTACCCCGATTTCGCGCGTCCGTTCCGTCACCGAAACCAGCATGATATTCATCACGCCGATGCCGCCCACCATCAAGCCGATGGAGGAGACGACGATGGTGACCAGGACGACCGTGCCCATCATGTCCCGAAATTGGTTGATGAACGTATCCGAGGTGGCGATGCCGAAGCTATCAGGGTCGGAGGGCTTGTCGTTTCGCAGTCGTCTCAGTAGCCCCGTGATCTCGTCGATGGCTTGGTTCATTTTCCCGGGGTAAACCACAGCCGTGATTAAATTCTCTTTGGCGAAAGGGTATGTCTTCTTGTAGGTGAAATAAGGGATGCAGATGATTTTGTCGTCTCCGTTGTCGCCCAAGAATGACTTGCGTTTTTCGAGAGTGCCGATGACTTGGAAGGTATGGCCGTCCACATTGATCTCTTTCCCAATAGGGTCTTCGTTGAGGAAAAATCTCTGGACGACATCGTCCCCGACC
>JBAVYG010000526.1:0-3542 GCA_049698675.1 Terriglobia bacterium | reverse complement strand
AGGCTGCGGAAAAACCCTTCCAAGCTGTCATTCCGAGCGGAGCGAGGAATCTCGCTCTGAGTGTTTTCAAGCCAATGCGAGATTCCTCGTCGCCTGCAGCTCCTCGGAATGACACGCCAAACGAGTTTTTCCGCAGCCTGTGAAGCCCCGCCCTTCCGGACCCCCCGGCACGAACTCAAATGGCGTATATTAGGCGAGACGCAGAAACCCTTGAGTCAGAATCTGTTTTTGCGCCCAATTACGCCGCTTCCGAAATGCTTAATAATATAACCCCATTAGAATTAACCGGTTACTAGAATTTAGCAAGTGTTCCTTTTTGCCACATGCGATGTTAGAATGAGGGCTTGGCAAACCTACGATGACTCAATTGCGTTTTGGCCTCCAAACCAAGATTATCATTATATTCGCCGTTGCAGTTGTCTCTGTTGTCGGGGTCTCGACTTACATTGCGATGCTCCTAACCCAGGAACTAGTTGAGTATGAGGCCTTCGGCAAGACAATGGCCCAGGCAAGAGCTACGGCCCACCAGTTGGTCAACGAAGACGCGCTTCAGGACGCCGCAAAACTTCAACGAGTCTTAAAGCAAATGCAGCGCGACTTGCCGGGCGTGCGCCAAGCAGATGTTTACCTGCATGGCTCACCGCACCGTCTCGAGGCAACGACAGCACCTCAAGGAGAACACCTGGAGTTGGACAATACCCCCGGCATCGAGCATTACCCCGAGTTTGGGCGACCAGACGATGAGTCCATCATGATTGAAACCAACGATGGCAAGTTCTGGTTTATAGGGGTGACAATCCTTTCCGAGGGGCAGCCAGTGGGTTGTCTGAATCTGAAGGTCTCCAAGTCGCAAACCAGTGTTGTGACCCGCCAGTTGGTGATGCGCAACCTGCTGCTGATGTTGGCGAGTCTGGTGGTGGTCATTCTGGTGGTTCATATCTTTTTCTTGCGGGCGGTAAGAGCTCCCGTGAAGGATATGATTCACGTCATGGAAGGGGCTGAAAAGGGGCAACTCAACGTCCGGGCTAGGCTGCGAAGCTTGGATGAGATTGGCATGCTCGGGGCGCACATGAACCGGATGCTGCGCCGGATTGAGAATTTCAATACCGAATTGGAGCGCAAAGTTC
The DNA here is from genome assembly GCA_049698675.1 of Terriglobia bacterium. GTDB lineage: Bacteria > Acidobacteriota > Terriglobia > UBA7540 > UBA7540 > CAVROP01. Next base: position 2,415 of record JBAVYG010000526.1, on the reverse strand, counting down.
AGGAATCCACGGCAGGGCTGGCAGAGGCCAATGAAGAGTTGCGACGCATCAATGAGGAGCTTTTCGAGACGCAGAAGAAGCTGGCGCGCTCAGAGCGATTGGCCATCGCCGGCCAGCTTGCCACCAGCCTGGCCCACGAAATCGGGACGCCGCTTAATTCCATATCCGGACACGTGCAGTTGCTCGCGCGCCGAAAAGATGCTGACCCAGCCACAAGCCGGCGGCTCCAGATCATCGAAAAGCAAATTGACAACATTGTGCGGACCGTCAAGCAACTGCTTTCGTGGAGCCGCAAGTTTGAATTGAAAATCGAACTGGTGGACCTGCGGCGCGTGGTGGAGGAGGCGGTGCTTCTTTCCTCCCCCGCCCTGCAACTTAGGAAGATCAACGTCAAGCTGGGCCTTGCGAAGGATTGTCCGAAGATTTACGGAGACGGCGGGTATTTGCAGCAAGTTTTCTTGAACCTCATCAATAACAGTATGGATGCGATGCCACGGGGAGGCGAACTGCGGATTGAAACTCGGCTGGCGAATGGAGATGCGCGGGGAGTTGCCGTTCGTGTAGCGGACAATGGCACGGGTATGTCGCCGGATACCATGGCCCATGTGTTCGACCCCATGTTTACAACCAAACGGATGGGGACAGGAACCGGCCTGGGCCTTGCGATTTGCGACCAGATCATTCGCCAGCATGGCGGCACCATTCACGTGGAAAGCGCGCCTGGGCAAGGAACTACCTTTACGTTGGTTTTGCCCGTCGATGGCCGCGAGAAGGCCGAGGTAGTCGGCGTGGTACTAGGATCCGGGTTGGAAAATACGGCGTAGTCCTGAAAGAAAAGTTGTCAGTAGTCAGTTGTCAGTTGACGTGCCTTACGAGGCGCAGCGGTTGTCATGCCGAGAGTGGGCGGTTCCGTTGTTCCCCTCCTTGGTAAGGAGGGAGCTACGGGATGGATGACCCGCGGGCTCGACGGCGTGCCTACCACCAAGCACGGAAATGGGTAGCAACTGGCGACTGACTACTGAAAACTGACTATTGAGAAGGTAGGGAACTTGGAGACCACAAAGATCGAAAGAGCGGACGAGGCTTCGAAGCGGGCTGGCGCCAACATCCTGGTTGTGGATGATGACGCCGAGACACTGGAATTGTTGCGGGAGATCCTGGGCGAGGAGGGCTATCGGGTTGTCACTTCTTCCAGTGGCGAGGAGGCCCTGGAGGTTGGGAAGCAGGAACTGTTCGACGTCATTATCAGCGACATGAGGCTGGGGACGAGTCTGAACGGACTTGACGTGTTGCGCGCTTACAGGACGATCCAACCGGAGTCCGAGGTCATCCTGATCACCGCCTTCGGAAGCATGGAAACCGCCATCGAAGCCGTCAAGGCAGGAGCCTTTGACTACATCTCAAAGCCCTTCAAGATTGATGAAGTCTTATTGCAGGTCAACCGCGCCCTGGGCAACCGGAAGCTGGTCCGTGAAAACCGCAACCTGAAGCGGCAGCTTGGGAGCCAGGGGCAGCTCTCCAGCCTGGTGGGCCGAAGCCCCAAGATGCTCGAAGTCTACAAGAAGATTGCGATGGTAGCCGACTCGCGTTCCACGGTTCTGATTTGCGGGGAGAGTGGGACGGGAAAGGAACTTGTCGCACGAGCCATTCACTGTAACGGGCCCAGAGTTGCGGAACGGTTTTATGCCGTCAACTGCGGCGGGCTGGCGGAATCGCTGCTGGAGACGGAGCTTTTCGGGCATGTGCGCGGCTCATTTACGGGGGCCGTGGAGAACAAGCGGGGCATCTTCGAGGAGGCTAGCGACGGCACCGTCTTTCTGGACGAGGTCAGCGAGATGAGTCCCGCTCTCCAAGTGAAAGTCCTGAGGACCCTGGAGGAACAAGAGGTGCGGCGGATCGGCAGCAACCAGGTGATCAAGGTGGACGTTCGGATCATCGCCGCCAGTAACCGCGACCTGGCTGCACTTGTCGAGGAAGGCAAATTCCGGCAGGACCTTTACTACAGGTTGCGGGTGATCGAAATTGACCTTCCCCCTCTGCGCGCGCGCCTGGAAGATATCCCGTTGCTGGTTGAGCATTTCCTGAAGAAGTTCGGAGACGAGCGGGGAAGAGGGTTCTCGATTTCTCCTTACGCGCTTTCCGCTTTGATGAGCTATGAATGGCCGGGGAATGTCCGCGAGCTCGAGAATGCCCTCGAGGCGGCTGCGGCGCTGACGCGCACCGGCTTCATTGCGCCAGAAAATCTTCCTCCCAAGGTGTGCGGGGACTCGCGTGAGGACAATCGCTTGGAGAGTTTCTACGCGGAGTTGCCTTCCCTTGACGAGATGGAAAAGCGCTACTTGACGCATGTTCTGAAGGTCACTGGCGGTAACAAGGTTAGAACCGCTTCCATTCTTGGAATCAATCGGCGAACCC
>JBAVYG010000525.1:0-4649 GCA_049698675.1 Terriglobia bacterium | reverse complement strand
GTGCTCATCCCCCACCTCCGACTTCGGTTAATACATGCGCACTTGGCGCACGTCCTGGAGATCACCTTACGGGGGAGTATCAGGCGAGAACTTCAACCGCGGAAGATGGGTTCACCGGACGGATACGAATCACCCGCTCGGAATGGAGCTGTGAAATAATCCCTGGATGAGCAAAAGCATTTCACGCAAAGGCGCAAAGTCATAGAAGGCGCGAAGAAAACAAAGCCGTTCTCCTTTGCGAGTCTTTGCGCCTTGGCGTCTTTGCGTGAGATTGTTCTTCTCACACCTTCAATGACCTGCGGAGAAGATTATTCATCACCCTGCCAAGCGCCCGCTGAGGGCCAACGCGACGAACCCTAGGATAAGAAACAGAATCCCCGCCAGCATTGTGGTCAGGGCTTTCTTACCAGCCGTCTTCCATTCGCCTGTGACAAATCCCCAAACATTGGAGGTAATGATAATGGACGACATGAAAAGCGGCCAACCCAAGATGGGACCTAGGCCCGCTAGCTGAGCCGTGGCTGCGCCGTAGATCACTGTGCTTCCAAACCAAAGCACTCCCATCATCGCGCCCAGTATCCAGTTAATGGCCGTTCCAGGGTGGAAGAAGAGGCCCGCCGTTTTGTTCTTTTTCCACAAGTAGGCGCAGTAAATCAGGTAGGGCACGAGTGCGGCCGTTACCAAAGGGGCCCATATTACATTGGTCTGACTTCTGGGACTAACACCCAGTTGGGCGGCACGGGAAATGAGCGGGGCTCCGAACGCCAAGCCGAAGTTGATCAGAGGAGAACCAACCCCGGCCAGAATGCAGATGATCAATCCGGCCTTAAAACTCATCCGCTTCCCTGCCCCTTCTTGCTGGTGCTGGACGGAACTCTGCATGGCCTTCTCTTTATGTCTTCCTGCTACGGCACAAAGCACGATGCCCACCAGCATCAAGGCGACTCCCAAGATGATGACCATGCCTTTGGTCGTGAAAATCACCTCCGAATGCAGTACCACCAGTGGGACGAGCGACCCCAGTGCGGTCGAAAGGCCTATAGCGATGGCGAAATTCAAGGCGATGCCAAGCGCGGCTATACCCAGCCCGAAGAATATCTGGGCCAGACCAAATCCAACACCAAATCCCACCAGGAGAAGAATCTGCTGAGCGCCCACCTGTTGGTAGAACGCCACCAGGTGGGGGACGGTCACATAAACCATGAACCACGGAAACATCAACATTCCCACTACTGCCCAAACTGACCAGATGTTCTCCCATTTCCAAAACTTGGCGTACTTCATCGGAGTGGCGAAACTGCCGTTCAGAATTCCAGCCACCAACGCCAAACCAACGGCCAAAGGCACATTCGACATATATGAATCCTCGTTTCGATAGTCTTAAGAATCGGTAGGTAGTAGGTCGTAGGCGGTAGGTGGGGAAGAACCCCACTCTACTCTCGACTGTGATCTGTCCCGCCGCGGCGGGTCACCACTCTCACGTGCGGACTTGCCCGGAGCCTACGATCTGGAACTTCACGGAAGTGAGTTCGGGCAACGCAAACGGACCTCGACAATGGAGTTTCTGGGTGCTGATGCCCATTTCAGCGCCCAAGCCGAATTCACCTCCATCGGTGAAGCGTGTGGAAGCGTTCCAATAGACTGCGGCCGAGTCCACCCGGTCCAGAAACCTCTGCGCTCTTGTCGCGTCACGGGTGACGATGGCATCGGAGTGCCGGGTGGAGTAACGGTTGATGTGCGCGATGTCAGCGTCCACATCACCCACCACCGCCACCGCCATCTTCAAGTCCGAATACTCGGTCAGCCAATCCTCGGGAGAAGCGGCTCGCACCTTGTCTTCGCCGGCCAGCCGGCAAGTCTGCTCGTCGCCCCGCACTTCCACACCGGCAGTCCGCAGCCGCTCGACAATTCTCGGCACGTATTCCGCAGCGATTTCCTGATGGACGAGCAGCTTTTCGGCGGCGTTGCACACGGAGGGACGCTGGGTCTTGGCGTTGATCACAATCCTGTCCGCAAGATCCAGGTCGGCGTCTTTATCCACGTAAATGTGACAGTTCCCTGCCCCGGTTTCGATAACCGGGACGATGGCCTGCTCCACCACGCGCTTGATTAATTCCGCTCCGCCGCGCGGCACCAGAACGTCCACGTAGCCGCGCGCTCGCATGAGCTCATGCACAGACTCACGGGAACGGGAATCGAGCAACTCGATTGCCCCCTCCGGCAACCCCTGCGCCCGGTTAAGAAGTTCCACGAGCAGCTCATTGGTATGGACAGCTTCGCGCCCGCCGCGCAGAACCACGGCGTTGCCGGCTTTGAGCGCCAGGACCGCGGCATCCACCGTCACATTGGGGCGGGACTCATAGATTACGCCCACAACCCCGAGCGGCACTCGCACCTTCCGTATGCGCAAGCCGTTGGGACGAACCCAATCGGACAGAACTTCACCCACCGGGTCGGGCAAGCCGATGACAGCCCGGATTCCATCCAGCATGTCGTCGATACGCTTTGGGTTAAGCAGTAAACGGTCGCGGCTGGAGGGACGGAGGTCGCTCGATTGAAGGTCAAGGCGATTCGCCGCCAGAATTGCCTCCTGGTTGCCCGCGATAAGCTCCGCCATTTCTTGAAGAATTGAATTCTTCTCCTGCGTGCTTAAGCAGGCCACGCCGGGAGCCGCGGTTCGCGCCCTCCGCAGTTTGTCGGCCGTAGATTCCATAATCCTTCGACTCACCACTGCAACCCTGTCATTCCGACCCAGAGCAGAGCGAAGGGGAGGAATCTTGCATTGTTTCCGGGCCAGAGCGAGATTCCTCGCTTCGCTCGGAATGACAGGCCGTTTTCAAGGCTGTAATGACAGGCGGTTTTCAAGGCTGTGAGGTGTGCCCAGCGCATAACGCTCATGATGGGTTTTCGCTCTTGGCCCGCAGTGGCGAAAAATAGGTCCCGACGCGGCGCTGCAAGGCGAGTGGAATAACCTGGGGATGGTTTCCGTTGGCGATCACCACTTGGATTCCAGCCGCCGTGGCCCTGAGTGCCGCTCGCAACTTGGAGCGCATCCCGCCGCGCCCAAGCTGGCTCTTCCCGTTGCAGGCCGCTTCCATCGCAGGCGTGACGCAACGAATCAGCCGCACCAACCGGGGCTTTCCTCGGGGGCCCTCGGGCCGGAAGAAGCCGTCCACATCGGTGAGCAGAACCAGCCAGTCCGCCCCCAGGGCGGAAGCCACGAGAGCGCTCAACTCGTCGTTGTCACCGAACGCCCCTTCCAGCTCCCGGACCGAAACGCTGTCGTTTTCATTGACGATGGGCAGCACCTTCATGCGCAGCAACTGACTGAGCGTATTGCAGAGGTTACGGTACCGAACCGGGGAGGAAAAATCGTCACTTGAAAGCAGCAATTGGGCAACGACCTTCTTCCCAAAGAGCAGCCTTTCGTAGGTGTGCATCAGCCGGCTCTGGCCCACAGCCGCGGTGGCCTGCATCAATCCCAGCTTTTTCGGCCCCCGCTTGATTCCGAGGGAGAACATTCCGCAAGCGATGGCTCCCGAACTGACGATCACATACTCGTGGTGCGTCAGATCAAGTTGATCGATCAGCGACCGCATCCAACGGAAGTTGATCTGGCCGTCCGGGGCTATCAATCTGGTCCCGACTTTGACAACAACACGCATGAAAACACTCCGCCTTCGGCGTCGCGCTTGCCCCCAACGATTTCGCTGCAACCTGAGACTAAGTCCTCAGGTTGCGGACGGTCAACCACAGCACGATGGCGCCCCGGGGCCGCTTGAAAGTTCCGGGGCACACGAGCGATGTCCGAATCAGCGAACCTCCTTGGACAACTTTACGCGGCTCTGCCGCTTGCTCTGCGGAAAGCCTCTGGCTTTCCGGCCATGCTCGCAACCTCCTCCTCCCTTCGCCAGGCTGGAAGGCTGAGCCTTCCAGCCTAGGGGAGGGGGTTGGTCGGGGCCTAAGCCCCACGGAAAGGCAAAGCCTCCCCGCACAGCGGGCGGCAGACCCACAAATCCCTGCCTGCGGGCTCGACGGTAGTTTGGCTGCCACCCCGGCCACATGAACTCCGACGGATCGCTGGCCCCTTCCCAAATGAGGGCGCTACTTGCTACCTGAGGCCTGTTTCTTGCCCTCCCAGGCGCCGCTTTCCGTATCACTGTTCCACTTGCCGGATAGCTCCCCCTTCTTAAGTCGTCCCGTTAGCTGGTAGTTGCCTTGGGGGGTGTCGATGTGGATTTCAACTTCATTTTTCTTAACAGTTCCCGCGCTTATCTGAGTCCCGCCCATAGGCGACGAAACTGATCCCGTCAGCGTATCCTTGGTCTGTTCGAGGTACAGAGTGAATGGCATGTCGCCTTGAGAGCCCCCGTGCGCCGTGCACTCCCATGTCCCGGCAAGAGGGCCGGGTTTAGGTTTTTTCTCACTGCCGTATAAAGTAGCTGCTGCAGCAACGACCACCAGACACAGAACGATTGAAACCATCTGCCTCATCTTCATGTATTTGCTCCTTATTTTATTGGAGGTTCTGTCAAAAACTTCTCTTCTTTAAAGCGATAATCTGTTGGAACGACGGGGGAAGTTGGTATTTCTGGTTTCTCCCCCTGCTTTGCGTGACACGGCGGTTGGTCTGATTGGTTTGGGACGCG
>JBAVYG010000524.1:0-3508 GCA_049698675.1 Terriglobia bacterium | reverse complement strand
CAAAGAGAAAACCAAAAAGGGGACATTTCTAATGAGGTAAGAAAGGGGACATTTCTAAAGAGCTTTGACACACCACTACCGGGCCAGTAGACTCTCTGGCAAAAACGGAGTTACACTCAGCAGGAGGCGCATGATGCCGCGAGGAAGGTTGGACAAGCCCGCCGAGAGCGCTGCTCGCTTGCCACGAGCGAAGCTGGTTCTGTCTCTTGCGCTGCTCGCGGCGGGGCTACAGCTTCCGCTCTTCCTGATGCGCGCGCAGACAGCCTCCCGCCCACCCGCCCAAGCGAAACTCCCTGCCGCGGCCAGCGCGCGTTTCTCCGCCGGGGAAAAACTGCTGGCGCAGCACACCCCTAAATTGGCGGAGGCGGAGATCCGCGCCGGCCTCAAGCTGGCCCCCCAGAGCCTCGAGGGTCTCAACCTCCTGGGCATCGCGCTGGGAGAACAGAAGGATTTCACCGGAGCCGTGGAAGCCTTCCAGCAGGCGCTGAAAATCAACCCTCGCTCGACAGAGACTCACAACAATCTGGGCAACAGTTACGTCATTCAGCAGAAGAACGACTTGGCGGAGCGGGAGTTCCGCGCCACGCTGCGCTACGACCCGGCCAACCGCGACGCGAATTACAACCTTGGGCTGCTGCTGCTGGCCCGGAACGACCCGCGAAGCGCTATCACTTACTTTAGCCGAGTGCAGCCGCAAGGCCCGGAGGTTCTCTTCAACCTGACCCAGGCGTACTTGGGCGCCGGCCAGAAGGAGAAGGGACTCGAACTGGCGCGTTCGCTCTCGGAGCAGGCTAAGAACGACGTTCGCGCGCACTTCACGCTTGGGGTGCTCCTGGCCAAACAACAGCAGTACAGCGCCGCCAGCCATGAGTTCGAGATCGCGGACGCGCTCCAGCCCGACACGTTTGAGATCCTTTACAACCTCGGCCAAGCCTACCGAAAAAGGGGGGATAATGAGAAGGCCTTGGATGTTCTGGGTCAAGCCCTGAAGCTCTCCCCGAATTCTGTTGAGACGCTCTATCTCATCGCGCAGACGTACTCGGACGAAGGCAAAGAGGTCGATGCCCTCGAGCTGCTCATCAAGGCGCACAAGCTTGCTCCGCGCGACACCGATGTGATCTTCCTCATGGCGCGCCTCAGCATGAAGCAGTCGTTCTATGAAGATGCCATTCCCTTGCTGGAGGAGGGATTGAAGGTTGATCCCCACCGCCCGAACCTGCTCGCGGCGCTCGGGGAATGCTATTTCATGATGGGGAGGGTGGATAAGGCCAAAGACACTTTTCAGACGCTCGTCCAAGTTGACCCTTCCGCGCGCTCGTATGCTTTTATGGGTCTTTGTTTCCGCAATCTGGGACGGTTCGAGGAGGCGCAGAAATATCTGGAGCAAGGGCTGAAGGTTGATCCTCACGACGTATCGTGCCTGTACAACATGGGCTACATCGCGAGCCGGCAAGGGCAGTTCGACATGGGGGAGAAGTGGCTCCAACAAGCGCTCGAGGTGGATCCGAACTACCCCGAGGCCCTTCTGGAATTGGCCAACTTGAAGATGCATGAGAAGAAGTTCGAGGAAGCCGTACCCTTGTTGCGTAGGTGCGCTAAATTGCATCCTCATCCTGCGCCGGTCTACTACAAGCTCCAGGCGGCCGAGCGGGATCTCCACCAGACGGAGGCAGCGCAAAGAGATCTGAAAATCTTCCAAACCCTTTCTCGAGACCCCAATCCTTTGCCCGCCCCTCTCCAGAACATTTTCGCTTATCTGGATCAGCGGGCTGACCTTACTCCCCAGCAGCAGACCCAGTCTGATGTCGAGCAGTTGGAACAGGAAGTGAAAATCCATTCCGGCCGGCCGCAGAACTTTTATTTTCTTGCCGAAGCGTATTTGAAGCTGGGGAGGGTGGAAGACGCCAAGCAAGCTATCGCTCAACTCGACCAGTTGAGCCAGGGTGATTTTCGCACTATGGTGGGGGTCGGAGTGCTGCTGGCGCGTTACCACCTATACCCAGAGGCCATCGCGCGTTTTCAGCAAGCTCTCCAGTCCAATCCGAATTCGGACGACGCGTGGTATGACCTCGCCGATGCCTATTTCCGGAGGCACGATTACACGGACGCCCTAACTGCAGCGCAGCGCGTCTCACCTCAAGGGCAAAAGGAAACAAATTATTTGGCCCTGCTCGCTGACATCCTTGCCCACCTCGGCCAGTACGACGAGGCGGTAAAGCTGTTGAGGCAGCAAATAGCCGCAGACCCCGATCAGGACCAATCCTATCTCTCCCTGGCTCTGGTCTATCTGCGCTCTGGTGACACGTCGGGCGCGAGAGAGACACTGCAACGGGGGCTCGAGCGGACTCCAGATTCTGGTGAACTCCTCTGGGGCGTGGGGGTCGTGTCGGTAATGGAAGGGCAGGAGGAAAAGGCTGAGCAGTATTTGCGCAAATCTGTTGACCTGCTGCCGGAATGGCCGGGAAGTTATTCGGCGCTCGCAGTGCTGTATTACCAGACCGGGCAAATCGACAAGGCACGGGAAACCACGGAGCGGTTCAGGCAAGGGGGGCCGCGCGGGAGGCTCGATGTCCAACGGATCGAGCAGGCCCTGTCTGCGGCGTCCGCAAACTCCGGTAACGAGAGGGTTCATCAGCTCACGCCGCAAGCGCGGCAACAATTCCTACAAATCGCCCTGGCCCACGCCGATCAGTCCCCTTAATTGAAAACGTCGGTTCAATGTCATTCTGAGGCCACCGTTCTTTGGGGGCCGAAGAATCCGTGCAGTTTCCTTCAACGGCCAGTCCGTCAGCCGGCGGATTCCCTGCGAACTGCGGAGATCCTTAGTCGCCCGTCAATAAGAATGGCGGACTCCTCAGGATGACATGCCTGGTGCGATTGGTTTCGGTGAGACGCGGTTCACGCGGTGAGCCGAAGGTTCGTGCCGGCCGAAGCGAGATCCTCCTCGCAGCACGGTCCGAAAGGGGCAGGACCCGTCGAGGCTTTGACGATCAACTCCGCTGGAATCAAGTATTCCTTGCCCTGGGGCTCGTCGGCGTTGGACAGTTCGTGGAGGGCATCGGCGGCCATTCGCCCTAGCCAGTCGCGGTGAATGTCCACGGTGGTGATGGAGGGAGTGATGTACTGCGCCAGGCGAGTGTTGTCGAAACCCGTCACGGAAATATCTTCCGGCACGCGGAGGCCGGCTTGGGTGAAGGCTTTGATCAGGCCCACAGCAGTCAGATCATTGACGGCCACGACGGCGGTGGGCCGGGGCTGCAGCTTCAAGATGGTGAGTCCCGCCGCCACGCCGCCTTCAAAGCGCAGGTCGCCTGTCAGGGTTGGACCGGGGGCCAAGCCCAGAGCTTTCATGCACTCGACAAAGGCTTCGCGGCGCGCGATGTTGGACTTCAAACCTGGTCGTCCGCCGGCGAAGGTCATTCGCCGGTGGCCAAGCTGAAACAGGTGCTCGACCACTTGCTGAACGCCCGAAAAATAATCGATGCGCATATTACTGACGTATTTCTGC
>JBAVYG010000523.1:0-11279 GCA_049698675.1 Terriglobia bacterium | reverse complement strand
AGGTCATAGGCGGTAGGTGGGGGAAGAACGGGATGCAGGATCCAGGATTCAGGATTCAGGGAAAAACCACAAGAACGTCCTCCTGACTCCTGAATTCTGACTCCTGACTCCTGCTCTTCCGAATCCTAGTCTTGCCGCGCTCTTTCTGCCTCCCGTATAATGAAAGTTCGGGCTCACGTGGTTCCCCCATTGAAGCGATCAGCGCAGGTTCGGTGACGAACTCTGCGGCTTTTTACGGGAGTTTTTCACGCTGGCGGCCCGGCGGGTTCATCTGCCCCGCAAGAGACATCTGATGCTGCGTGCTTTCCGCCCACTCCGACCTTATCTGGCTCGCTACAAAGCTCGTTTTGCGGCGGGCTTTCTCTGTTTACTGGTTTCCCAGTTGGTGGGCGTTATAGTTCCACTCATCATCAGAGCAGGCATTGACGACTTGATGCACGGGGGCACGGCCCGAAAACTGCTTGGCGTGGCCGGGCTACTCCTGGCGGTGGGCGTGTGTAAAGCCGTGCTGCAATTCTGGATGCGCTGGATCCTCATCGGGATATCGCGGGATGTCGAATACGATTTACGCAATGATCTTTTCGCCCACCTGATGCGCCTCTCACCGCGTTACTACACGGAAAACCGCACCGGTGACCTGATGTCGAAGCTCACCAACGACCTGAACGCCGTTCGCAACATGGTGGGCCCGGGCATCATGTATTCTGCGAACACGGTTGTGGTGGGCGTCGCAACCACTGCTCTGATGCTCCATCTCGACTGGCGTCTCACCCTGTACTCCCTGATTCCGATGCCCCTGGTGTCGATTGGGGTCAAGTTCTTCGGCCAGCAGATTCACGAACGCTTCGAGAAGATTCAGGCGCTCTATTCGGACCTCACGGAGCGGGTGCGGGAGAACCTTTCGGGAGTGCGCGTGGTCCGTGCCTTCTGCCAGGAAGAAGCCGAAATGGCGGAGTTCGACGGGATGAACCTGGACTTCGTGGCGAAGAATAAGGGCCTGATCTGGATCACCAGTTTCCTCTGGCCCGGCTTGGGGCTCCTCTTTGCCGCTGCATTCCTGCTGGTGATGGTGGTGGGCGGCCATCACGTGCTTGCAGGCAGGATCACGGTGGGGACTTTTGCGGCTTTCAATATCTACCTCACTTACCTGTTCTGGCCCATGGTGGCGCTAGGTTGGGTAACGAACCTTGTGCAGCGCGGCTTAGCCTCGCTCGGGCGCCTGATGACCATCTTCGAGTCCAAGCCTGCCATTGATGACAGGGCCGTCCCCACGTACCCGCTCACCTCGCTGCGAGGTGAAATCGAATTTCGAAACCTCACCTTCAGTTACAACGGCACGCCCGTATTGAAGAACCTGAACCTGCAAATACCCGCCGGGAAGACCGTGGCCATCGTGGGCGCTACGGGTTCAGGCAAGTCCACGCTCGTGGGGCTGATTCCACGGCTTTACGATGCTCCGATGGGATCGCTCCTCATTGATGGTGTTCCGATCCGGCAGATTCCACTCAACACCCTGCGCGAGCACATTGGATTTGTGCCGCAGGAAACCTTCCTGTTCAGCGAAACCATCCGGGAGAACGTCAAGTTTGGGGCGCCGGAGGCGTCGGACGCAGAGGTCGAGCAGGCGGCGGAGATCTCCAACATCCTGCCGGAAATTCAGGGTTTCCCCAAGGGATTTGACACCATGGTGGGCGAGCGCGGGCTTACACTTTCCGGGGGGCAGAAACAACGCACGGCGATTTCGCGGGCGGTCATCCGCGATCCGCGCATCCTGATCCTCGATGACGCGCTCTCCAGTGTCGATACTTACACCGAAGAGAAAATCCTGCGGCATCTCACCGGCGTGATGGCCGGGCGGACCACCATCCTGATCTCGCACCGGGTTTCGACGATCCAGAACGCGGATGAGATCGTGGTGCTGCACGATGGCGAGATCGCGGAGCGCGGCACTCACGAACAATTGTTGGCCCTCAACGGCCACTACACGGACCTTTATAACAAGCAGTTGATTGAGGAAGAGTTGGAGAGGGAAGGCTAGGATTCAGGATTCGGGATTCAGGATTCAGGGGGACGTCATGCAAGGGCACAAAGAGTTGATTGTTTGGCAGAAAGCCATGGACCTCGTTGTAGCTGTTTACAAGCTTACCAAGTCATTCCCAAAGACGGAGGTCTATGGGTTGGCGAGTCAGATGCAGAGAGCGGTCGTTTCAGTTCCGTCAAACATTGCTGAGGGTCACGGACTAAAGCAAACGCAGGCCTATGCGAGGCATTTGGCGATAGCAAACGGATCGCTGACGGAGTTGGAAACCCAACTGGAAATTGCCCGGCGGCTCGGGTATCTCACTGCGGAGAACGAATCAGTGATCAGTCAAGCCGGTGAAGTGGGACGGATGCTAGCAGGTCTAAGGCGCAGCTTGCAGTCTCGCCTTTCTAGCCCTGAATCCTGAATCCCGAATCCTGAATCCTGTTTTTCACAATGGCCGAAAGCTTCCACGACGAAGAAATTCTGGGCAAAGCGTACGACTCGCGCCTGATGCGGCGCCTGCTCGTGTACTTGCGGCCGTACTGGCGCATGACGCTGTTTGCCCTGGTGGCCATCCTCCTGTTCGGGATTTTGCAGGCCGTGCCGCCCTATCTGTTAAAGGTCGAGGTGGACCGCTATCTCGACCCGACGGCGCGTGCGCAGCTCCCGAAATTCCTTTCGAGCTTCCTTAGTCCCAACCCGTTGGTGGGCATCGCCCAAATCGCCCTGATTCTTTTCCTCCCCACTGCTGTGCTGACCTTCGGCCTGGAGTTTGCGCAGTCTTTCGCGATGCAACTGGTGGGGCAGCGCGTCATGTACGACATGCGCAAGCAGCTCTTTGCGCACCTCCAGCGCTTGCAGATGAGCTTCTTCGACCGCAACCCGGTTGGACGCCTGGTAACGCGGGTGACCACTGACGTGGATGTGTTGAACGACCTGTTTGCTTCCGGGGTGGTAGCCATCTTCGGCGATATTTTCTCGCTGCTCAGCATCGTGGTGGTGATGCTGAAGATGGATTATAAACTCGCGCTCCTCACCTTCTCGGTGCTTCCCATCATCGTGCTGGTCACCGCGGCGTTCCGAAAGGCAGTGCGCGAATCCTACCGGCGCATTCGCGTGGCCATCGCGCGCATCAATGCCTACTTGCAGGAACACATCACCGGCATGACCGTGCTACAGCTCTTCAACCGCGAAGAGCGCAGTTTCCGGGAATTCGAGAAGATCAACCGCGCCCACATGGAAGCCTACAAGGACTCCATTCTGGCTTACGGGCTGTTTTATCCGGCGGTCGAGCTTTTGGGCATGATAGCGGTGGCCATTATCCTCTATCTGGGTGGTGGTATGGCGTTGCGCGGTCTGGTTACGGTGGGGACAGCCATCGCCTTCATCCAATACTCGCAGCGCTTTTTCCGGCCCATTCAGGACTTGAGTGATAAGTACAACCTTCTCCAAGCAGCCATGGCGAGTTCAGAGCGCATTTTCAAGCTGCTCGACACGCCGGTGACGATTACGGATCCGGTAGGGGAGGCCTCAGGCTTGCCGCCGAAATTGCGGGGTCAGGGCGCGGGAGCGCAAAGGGCTCCCCTACCTGTCGGCGGTAATCACCTTGTTCGCGATGCGGAAGCGGGAGCGCAGGGGGCTCTTCTACCTGTGGGCAGCCATTATGTGGTGGACGGGGCAAAAGCGGGAGCGCAGAGCGCTCCCCTACCAAGTTCTCGAAGCCTGGTCGAATTCCGTCACGTGGGCTTCGCGTACAGGGATGAGCACCGCGTGCTGGAAAATGTCTCGTTCTCGATCGAACCCGGGGAGACGGTCGCGGTGGTGGGTCACACCGGCGCCGGCAAGACCACGCTTACCAATTTGCTGCTTCGTTTCTACGACGCGCAAGAAGGTCAGGTGCTGTTTGACGGCGTGGACATCCGCCGTCTGCGGCTGCGAGATTTGCGCAGCAATTTCGGCATCGTCCTCCAGGACCCCTTCCTGTTTTCGGGAACCATCGCCAGCAACATTCGTCTGGGCAGCGAATGGATCGACGAGCAGCAAATCCGTGAAGCCGCACGCCAGGTGGGCCTGCTGGAATTCATCGAGAGTCTGCCAGGAGGTTTTCAGGAACCCGTCAAAGAGCGCGGCGCTACGCTTTCAGTGGGTCAGAAGCAATTGCTCTCCTTTGCTCGAGCGCTCGCTCACAACTCAAGAATCCTGATCCTCGACGAAGCGACCTCGAGCGTGGATCCCGAGACGGAACATTGGCTGCGAGAAGGTCTGCGCTGTCTGATCGAAAACCGCACTTCGCTGGTCATCGCGCACCGATTATCAACGATTCAGAATGCCAGCAAGATCGTGGTCATGCACAAAGGGCACGTGCGCGAAGTGGGGACTCATCAGGAGTTACTTCAGAGACAAGGGATTTACTTCAAGCTCTATCAGCTTCAGTATAAGGACCAGGAAGCGTCGGTTGTCCGTAGTCCGTAGTCCGTTGTCCGCAGTGCGTGTCATTCTGAGCGAAGCGAAGAATCTCTGCAGTTGCTCTGTTCTGGAACTACGGAGATTCTTCGCGGTGTCTACCCTGGGCGAACTGCAGAGATCCTTCTCCCGCGACTGCGGGATCAGGATGACAGAGAATGGGCTCAGAATGACACGGACTACGGAAAACGGACCACGGACGGCTGGCAGATCACCCATGTCCAAACCTTGCCTGATGATGGTAGCCGGCGAACGCTCCGGGGATATTTATGGAGCTGAACTCGCCTCCGCCTTGCGGGCCCGCCTGAACAACGCGGAGATTTTCGGCTGCGGCGGCGAAGCGATGCGCCTGGCCGGGGTGGACACCGTCGTGGACGCCCACCAACTCACCATGATCGGCATAACGGAGATAGTCGGCGGACTGCCGCGAGCTTACCGCGCCTTCCACGCTTTGCTCGAGCAAGTGGATAGACGCCGGCCTCAGCTTGCCGTGCTGATTGATTTTCCCGATTTCAACTTGCGCCTGGCCAGACAGCTCAAGAAAAGAAAAATTCGTGTCGTCTACTTCGTAAGTCCACAAGTCTGGGCATGGCGGAAGAGGCGGCTGAAGCAGCTCAAAGCTCGTATCGACAAGATGCTTTGCATTTTCGACTTTGAGGAGGCCATCTATCGCGCCGCCGGGATTCCGGTGGAATATGTCGGGCATCCATTGGTCGATCTAGCGCGGCCGCAGATGACGCGGGAACAGTTCTTTTCCACGCTAGGGCTGGAGCCGGCAACGGCGACGGTGGCGTTGTTGCCCGGAAGCCGTGAGAAGGAAGTGAGCAACATCTTGCCGACGATGCTGGAGGCCGCTCATCGGCTTTCCCTGACCCACAAGCTCCAGTTTGTAGTTGCCGTTGCGCCGACGCTGGACACCTCATGGTTGGAAAAGGTGGTGCGCGAATGCCACGCTGGCAAGGCAACAGTCCGCGCCGCCACCCACGCCACCTATGATGCCCTACAGCATTGCGAGGTGGCCATCGTGGCCAGCGGCACAGCCACGATCGAAGCGGCCCTGCGCGAGCGGCCCATGGTGGTGGTTTACCGCGTCTCACCGCTCACCTGGCTGCTCGGCAAGTTACTTGTCGATGTCCCCTTTTACAGTATGGTCAATATTCTCGCCGGAAAGCAGGTGGTTCCCGAACTCATTCAGAGTGATTTCACCGCTGCGAACGTCGCCAGTCGGGTAGAATACTTACTTGATCATCCCCAAGCCTGCGAGGAGATGAGGAGGGAGTTTCGGACGCTCAAGTGCCATTTGGGGCCGGGAGGGGCTATCGAGCGGGCATCCGATGCGGTGGCAGGAGTGTTCCAGTCTGGCGTATCAGCCGGTCAGACCTCCTAAGGCGTCCGCCGCCCGCCGGGTAAGTATTCCACGATATGCAACTTGTTGGCTTGGCGGATAATCCAAGTTAAGAAGTAGGATTCAGGATTCGGGATTCAGGATTCAGGGAGAACAATGTGCAAGGGCACAAGGAGTTGATTGTTTGGCAGAAAGCTATGGACCTGGTTGTAGCCATTTACAAGCTCACCAGTTCATTCCCGAAGAGCGAGGTTTATGGGTTGGCGAGTCAGATGCAAAGAGCTGCCGTATCGGTTCCGTCAAACATTGCTGAAGGTCACGGGCTGAAGCAAACGCAGGCGTATGCGAGGCATTTGGCGATCGCAAACGGATCGCTGACGGAGTTGGAGACGCAAATCGAAATTGCGCGGCGACTCGGGTATCTCACCGCGGAGAACGAATCGGTAATCAATCAAGCCGGAGAAGTGGGACGGATGTTAGCGGGTCTAAGGCGCAGCTTGCAATCTCGCCTTGTGAGCCCTGAATCCTGAATCCCGAATCCTGAATCCTGTTCTGACGTTTGAAAGACTTCACCCGAGGCCGGAATTAGGGGCGAAGAGACTGGAAATACTCGCCGGGTCGAGGGGAGCAATTTATGAAATATCTTGGGGCCGGAAGTGGGGCCAAATTTCTCAGTAGGTTCTGCCGTTTCCAAAGACTGCTGGTCACTGCAGTACCTTTGCTTTTGACGCTCGAGCTAATCCAGCCGGCCGGTTTCGCACAGTCATCTGCGCCTCGATTCGAGGTGACGAAGTACACCATCGCGGCGGAACTCTTCCCTTCCACACACCTCATCTCGGCGAATGTCCGCATTGATTTCCTCCCTCGGGCCGACTTCACCACGATGAGCTTCGATCTCCACAGCGGCTTGCGAGTTGACAGCGTAAAGGATGCCTCCGGCAAAGATCTGAATTTTCGGCAGGAGGGTCTCAACCTCTCTGTCGATTTCCTGAACCCCGTTCCACAGGGGAAAGCTTCTTCGATCACGGTCAAGTATGGTGGCCTCCTGGCTTCCGCAGACGGCAGTCCGGTTGAGAACCTGAAGTTAGCGTACATCGGGCCGGAGGGCAGTTACCTCCTCTACACGGGACGGTGGTTCCCCGTGAGTGAATACGGGGTGGGCCGCTTTGCTGCCACCATGCAGATCACGGTGCCTTCGGACGAAACGGTGATTGCCTCCGGTCGAGCTTCCACACCGGCACGCGAGGCCGGTAAGGTTACGTACACCTACCAATATGATCAGCCATCGTTTCCGGGGACGGTGATTGCAGGGCACTACGTGGTCCAGCCGGCGACGGCTGTAGGCGCAGACATCACTCTCTATATGAAGCCCGGCCATGAAAGCTTCGCCGCCAGTTACGGAGAAACGGCTGCCAAGATCATGGCTTTCTATTCCGACAAGTTTGGGCCTTTGCCCAGCGGCCACTTGGCCATTGCGGAAATCGAAGAGGGGACCGTGGGCGGATATAGTGCGCCGGGCTTGGTCGTGCTTGCTTCTCGTGGCTTTTCCACTCAGGTCAACTACAAGTTGCTGGCGCACGAGATTTCCCACCAATGGTGGCGGTGCCTGGTCAGTCCTGCTTCACTCAACGACATGTTTTTGGACGAAGGGCTGGCGACCTATTCCGCCGCGCTCTACGTGCAGCAGGCCGCCGGTGACACAGCGTTTGAAGACCTCATGCGGGAAGTGGAGGTGGGAGCGCTCACCCACGAGGAGGTTGTCCCCATCGCCCAATCGAGCCGCTTGCACGAGTTCACGCCGGAATACCAGTCGATTGTTTTCCAGAAAGGCGCGATGGTGTTTCACATGTTGCGCTGGATTGTGGGTGACGAGGCGTTTTTCAAGACGTTGCAGGCCATGAGCCAGCAGTATGCCTGGAAGTCAATTTCCACGGACGAGTTTCAAAAGTTGGCGGAGAACGCTTCCAAGCAGAACCTGACGTACTTTTTCGCGCAATGGGTGAGCTCGACCGGCGTCCCGCAATTCAAGCGGACATGGGCTGTTTACAGAACTGCGAAAGGCTATCAGGTGATGGGCAAGATCACGCAGGACCTGGACCTGTTCCGCATGCCGGTCGAGGTCCGCGTCATTACCGAAGGCACAAAGCCTGTGAACGACCGCGTGGACATGGTAGGGACTACGGCGGATTTCACGGTGAACACGCGTGCCAGGCCGCTGCGCGTCCTGGTCGATCCGGCCAGCCGGATACTTAAGTACGACGAAAAGATCAAGACCCAGGTCGAAATGGCGCGCGGCGACCTACTCAGCCAGGAGCAAGCTTACCTGGAGGCTGTCAAACAGTATCAGGCGGTCCTTGAACTCAACAAAAACAGCTCGCTCGCTCACTACCGAATAGGTGAAATCTTCTTCAAGTTGCGGAACTACACCGCGTCGATGGAGGAGTTTCGGCGCGCCCTGGATGGGGATATGGACCCGAAGTGGGTCGAAGTGTGGAGTCACCTGAAGCTGGGAGAAATTTTCGATGTGACAGGACAGCGCGACCGGGCACTTAATGAATACCAGCGCGCCTTGCAGACCAACGACAACACGCAGGGCGCCCTGGACGAGGCCAACCGGTACGTCAAGAAGCCTTACACCCAAGAAACAAAATCGGCCAGTTGAAGGCGGCAGCCTTTGGCCGGCATCAACTGTCAGAGGCCAATACTTCCGTGTTTCAATCCCGTGAGCCTGGGTGACGTGATCCCCCGATGTTGGACAAGAACCTTGAAGATGTTCCCCATCCCTTCAGGATGAATCAGCCGTTTTAGTTTCAGTCTGGCTTTGAGATTTTCCACCTCGCTCGCGCCCGGTTCGTACAGGTCCGCGAATTCGTTCCCTTCACCCAGCGCCAGGAGGAATCTCTGTTGGCTGGTGAAGCCCGTGAGTTCCAGTCCCGCATCCTTTCCTGTGTCGATCAAGGCGCTGAAGTTCACATGCGCGGTCAAGTCGAATTCTCCGGGGGCGCTGAAGAAGTCCTCCGATGGCAAGTGACCGCGGTAGGCAAGCAAGGTCCCCTGAGGCCGGTCCTCGACGTAGAGGTATTTGGCCAAGTCGCCGTAATCAACCGTGATAACAAAGCCCCGGATGAGTTTCTCGGCAACCGACCGCATCCATTGGGTAGCTATGAGGTTCACCTCCACGCGACAGCCTTCTTCAAGCGGGTTGGGGTAACGGGCCACCGCAGCGGCAATAGCCGGGTTGCGGATGGGGCCGAGCTGCTCACAGAGTTCATCGCCTTGGGCGGCAACGTAAACTTCCCTCAGATGCCCGCCTGCCCTGGTGACCACGGCAACCGGAAAGGCATCAACCAGCTCGTTTGAAAAAAAGCATCCGGTGATGGGCGCAAGCTGCTCGAGGTTCTCGAGCAGGCGGACCGTTCCTTCAAGACCTTCTTGCGCCAGCCGCTCCCTGACGCGAGCACCTTGCCTTGGGCCGGGCTCGATCGCCGCGTAGTCAAGCGCCGAAGCGAAATCCGGCAGGGCGCGCTTCACCCAGTCGAGGAAATCCTGCGCAAAGAGCCCGCGCCCTGCGCCCATCTCAACCCACGAGAACCGCGAGGGACGACCGAGCATCTCCCACATCTCGGCTGCTTGGCGGGCGACCAAGCGAGCGAAAATGGGGTGGAGGTCCGGGCTGGTGAAGTAATCACCCGCGACACCGGTGCGGTCTCGCCCTTGTGTGTAATAGCCGTACTGCGGATGATAAAGGCACAACGCCATGTAGCGCTCAAAGGTAATAGCGCCCGAGCGCCGCAGGGTATCGAGAAGCAGCCCTTTCAGAGGTGTGCCACACATTTCATGTGGTCTTCGCTACCGGCCGACCGGTTAGCTGCTGGTACGTTTCCTCAAACACTTTGAGCGTCGCATCATCGTAAAGGACGAAGTGGATTTTTTCCAGACTGGTGCGCATCTTGATGTGGTCCAGGACCACCTTCAGCATGATCTGGGCGCACTGTTCGGCTGGGAACCCTGCTGCGCCGGTTCCCAGCGCCGGCAGAGCCAGGCTTTTGATTGTCTTCTCTTCGGTGCGAAAGAGAGTCTGTCTCGTCGCAAGCCGTATTGATTCCGCTGTCGCCTTCTCACCGGGTCGCATAGTTACGGCGTGAATCACATAAAGCGCCCTGAGGTTGCCGGCCGTCGTAACTGCGGTGGCGCCCAAGCGGATGGGGGCGAGGCGTTCGCACTCTTCCTGGATCCGCTCACCGCCCTTGCGCCGTACGGCTCCCGCGACCCCGGATGCCATGGCCAGATCCGTATTCGCTGGGTTGACGATCGCCTCAACCGCCATGTCAGTGATGTCGGCTTTAGAGATGTAGATTTTGGTTGGCATTTTGGACCTTCAGCTCCGCGGGACTCCGGGACAAAGATAGCGCGCCGTCTGTCGCGGCGTGACATCAAGCGTAAGGATAGCTGACGGCTGGGCGCTTGGCTAGCGCCAAATGCGGCATGTTGAGCCCCGGCTGAAGGTAATCGGGTAATTCACGGTGTAAGTCTTGTAGGGAGGCTCTACCCTTCCGCGGTCGCGGCCTCAGGCCGTACGCGGCCGCCCCTACGTGCGTCGCGCGGCCAACTCGCGGCACTTGGCCACGAACTTCTCAAATAGCATGCGCGGCTCGGGCCGGTCAACCATCTCTTCCGGATGCCACTGCACGGCGATCAGGAACGGATAGGCATCGGCGGATTCCACCGCCTCCACCAGTCCATCCTCGGAATGAGCCGTCACTTTGAGTCCCCGCCCCAGACGCTTGATGGCCTGGCGGTGCAGGCTGTTCACACGGCAACTACCCTTGAACGTCTCCGCCAGCCGCGATTCGGGGTCAGTCAGGGTGACGGCGTGAGTCGGCTCGGGGCGTGGTGCGGACTGCATGTGTTCACGCTCGACCGGAGCTTCCGAGTTCAAGTCCTGGTAGAGCGTTCCGCCGAACTTCACGTTGATCATCTGGAGGCCGCGGCAGATGCCCAGGATCGGCAGCCGGTGACGGTGCGCCCGATCAAACAGCTCAAATTCAAAGGCATCCCGTTTCGCGTCAATCTGGACGAGGCCTGGATATTTGACCGCTTCCTCATAATACTTGGGGTTGATGTCCTTCCCGCCGGTAAATAGCACCCCATCGTAGCCTTTGATGTTGGGGGTGGAAGGGTGGGAGGGCGAGACCACCTCAACCTCCTCCGGCTTCACCCCAACGGCCAGGAGCGCCTTGTAGTAGGGGGATTCGGAGCCTTTGGCTTTTTCCTTGTCGGAAACAGAAATTGCGATCTTCATCTCCGCGTCTCCTTCAGATCCCTAGGGTTCTGTCAAAAACTTCTCTTCTTTAAAGCGATAATCTGTTGGAACGACGGGGGAAGTTGGTATTTCTGGTTTCTCCCCCTGCTTTGCGTGACACGGCGGTTGGTCTGATTGGTTTGGGA
>JBAVYG010000522.1:0-8667 GCA_049698675.1 Terriglobia bacterium | reverse complement strand
TCCCCGAAGGGGAACAAGATCATTAGCCGTAGGTGAAACCTACGGACAAGGAGCCAAGAGATGTTCGACCCCGCAGGGGTCGAACACCCACGGACGACGCTTCCCGTGGGTTTCACCCACGGCTAATGACCTTCGGCCCCTTCGGGGCCGGCCCGCCGACGGGACTTTGACGCGACCCTGACCCTGTCACAGCAAAGTGATAAGTTCCTATTGCAGCAAAGTAGAAAGTCCCTGTTGGAAACCGGCAAACCGGCCGGATGAGACAACAGAAGCTCTTAATGAGTGCGAGAGATCTGGATCGGTTGAAAGTGCGGCACGAGCTTGGGGAGGGGCATTTGACCCAGAAGCGGGTAGTTTCGGCTTTCCGGAAGTGGTGCTATTCTGAAGGCGTGTCTCTCGCGGGTGGCGCAGACATGCCGGCCCTTGGGATGTCTGCGAGCGACAAAGGCGCAGGACTCCCGGCAAGGCGGCGCCACTCTTGGGCATAGAATCATCCGCAGACATCAAGAAGCGATGTCTTCGCCACCCGGCGAGTCAGCTAAACAACTTGCTATACCTTCGTTAGAGGACAGCATGACCAATGATTCCAAAAGACATCATGGCCAAGCAACACATCCTTTCCGCTCTGGCCGGAATTGACACCAACGGCGTGCCTGCGATTAGGGTTCTCGGCCAAGACCACGGCGAGTTGCGAGAGGAGTCCTCGAGAGCAAAAAGGAGAGCAGCATGTCTGACTTCTTTCAGACAGGGGTTATTGCCACCCTTCATCGGCTGGGGGCTCGACCTTTGGAGAACCTGGAGAACGACATCCAGCAATTCGCGAAAATCCAGCCCATCGCCCTGGTACTACCTACCGTCTACTCCGAATTCGCGGGCGAGGCGATGCCGCGTCTTCTCCAAGAGCTTTCGCGCGTAACCTATCTTAGTCAGTTCGTTGTCACGCTCGGCGGCGCTGATGCTCGGCAGTTCGCTGAGGCGCGCCGCCGTGTGGGGGGTCTTCACTCGCATGTGCGCGTAATATGGAACGACGGCCCGCGTATCCAGAAGATATACTCTGACTTGAAGGCCATGAACTTGCCAGTGGGGGAAGACGGCAAGGGGCGATCGTGTTGGATCGCCTACGGATATGTGCTGGCCGGCGGGCGCTCGAAAATCATTGCCCTGCACGACGCCGACATTGTCAACTACTCTCGGGAGTTGCTGGCCCGCCTGTGCTATCCGATAGCCGACCTGCGCATCGACTTCGTGTTCTCGAAGGGCTATTACGCGCGGGTCACCAATCGCATGCATGGTCGGGTCACGCGCCTGCTGGTCACACCGCTTGTGCGTTCCCTGGAGCGCTTGGTGGGTCTGCATCCTTTTCTGGTCTATCTTGACAGCTTCCGTTATCTGCTGGCGGGCGAGGTTTGCATGTACACGGACGTGGCGCGCCTGAATCGTATACCTGGCGACTGGGGGCTCGAAGTAGGTATGCTCGCCGAGGTGTACCGCAACTTTTCCAGCAAGCGCGTCTGCCAGGTAGACATTTCCGACAACTACGAACACAAGCATCAGAACCTTTCCGCCGACGATCCTCAGAAGGGCTTGCTGCGCATGAGCGCGGACATCTCGAAGACGGTCTTCCGGACGCTGGCTGCCGAGGGTGTGGTACTCTCCGAGGGACTGTTCCGCACGCTGCTGGCGGAGTACATCCGTACGGCGGAAGACACCATCGTGCGTTACCACGCCGACGCGATGCTCAACGGTCTCGAGTTCGATCGGCACACGGAGGAGACGGCGGTGCACGTCTTCGCCCGCGGTTTGAGGTTGGCGGCGGAAAGCTTTTTGGCTGATTCCCTAGGCACGCCGTTGATCCCTAACTGGAATCGGGTCGTTGCCGCCGTTCCAGACATCCTCGCCCGGCTGGAGGAAGCCGTCGAGCAGGACAACACTTAAGGAAGGCATGCCTTGGCGGAAGAGATCCTCAGTGACCAAGCCAGACGGCAGGTAACTGCCTTGGGTCATCTTGATATTCTTGTGGGGATCCCGAGTTGCAACAACGCTGGCACCATTGGCCATGTGGTCCGGGCGGCTCAGGCCGGGTTATTGAAATACTTTCCCGATCAGCGAGCATTAGTTGTCAACTCGGACGGTAGCTCGAACGATGGCACGCGTGAGGCAGTGCTCAGCACCCATCTCGACACTCAATCTCTGCTGCTGGTGCGCCACCCACTTTATCCCGTGCATCGGTTCGCCACGCCCTATCACGGCGTGCCGGGCAAGGGTAGCGCTTTCCGGACGCTCTTCCGTATCGCCGAAATCGCTCAGGCGCGAGCCGTTGCCGTGGTGGACGCTGACCTCCGGAGCATCACGCCCGAGTGGTTTGACTTGTTGCTGCGCCCGGTTCTCGACGCCGGGTTTGACTACGTGGCGCCTTACTACAAACGCCACAAGTACGACGGCACCATCACCAACAGCATCATCTATCCGCTCACGCGGGCTCTCTACGGGCGGCGTGTGCGACAACCCATTGGCGGCGACTTCGGGATCTCGGGCCGCCTGGCGCGCCGCCTCCTCAGTCGCGACGTCTGGTCGACCGATGTGGCGCGTTATGGCATAGACATCTGGATGACCACCACGGCCATCGCGGAGAGCTTCCGTGTCTGTCAGTCCTACTTGGGGGCGAAGATTCATGATGCGAAGGACCCCGGCTCCGACCTGAGCGCCATGCTTGTGCAGGTGGTCGGTTCGGTTTTCAGCCTCATGGAAACCTATGAGAAAGCGTGGTGCAACGTGGTGGGTTCTGAGCCTGCCCCGCTCTTCGGTTTTGCTTTTGAGGTAGGCCTGGAACCAGTCTCCATCAACGTGCCGCGAATGCTGGCGGCCTTTTGGCAAGGATGTCACGACCTGCTGCCCATTTACGAGCGGGTCATCTCACCGGTGCACCTGAAGATGCTTCTGGCCTGTGCTGGCTTGCCGGCCGAGCAATTTGTATTGCCCGATGAACTCTGGGCGGGACTCGTCTACGCTTTCGCACTCGCCTATCACCGGCGCGTGATCGACCGCCAGCATCTGGTGAAGTCGCTCACACCACTTTACCTCGGCTGGGTGGCGTCGTTTGCGCGGCAAACCGAGAACGAGACTGCCGCTCAAGTGGAAGAGCGTATTGAAAAACTCTGCCTGATCTATGAACAATTAAAATCCACCCTGATCTCCCAGTGGTCGCTCCGAACTAAAGATGCGAGGTCGGAACTATGAGACAATTTTGGGAACAAGCGATCCTCGAACCCCTGCGCCAACTCAGTCAACAGGCTGTCGCGAGCCTGTCGAGCCTGGTGGGTGTGTTGATCCTCATCTTGCTCGGGCTTGTGGTGGGCTGGCTGGCTAAGGAGGTAGTCTACCGCCTGTTGCGAGTCTTGCGCTTTGACCGGATGTGCGACCGCCTGGGTGTGGGCTTGGAAATCGAACGCCTCGGCCTGGCGCGCTCCTGCTCCTATCTGGCTGGCCAGATTGTACAGGGGATGATTGTCCTGACTGCCTTGCTGGCGGGCCTGACCGCAATGCGGAGCTCGTGGACCCAGAATCTGGTGGAGCGATTTTTCCTCTATCTGCCTCATCTGCTGGCAGCGTTGGTGGTGGCGGTGGTAGGCGTGCTGGTCAGTCGCTTCCTGGGGCGCAGTGCGCTCATCGCCGCCGTCAACGCGGGCATGCCTTCGGCGCGACTGCTTTCCGCACTGACGCGGTTCTTCGTGATGACCCTGGCGATTGTCGCGGCGCTCGACGAACTGGGTATCAGCCGGACCACCATCATCGTGACCTTTGCGATCCTTTTCGGTGGCGTGGTGGCGGCCGCCGCCATTGCCTTGGGTCTAGGCGCACGCGACCTGGCTCGCGATTTCCTCGAGTCCCAATTCCGTCCGAAACCGAAGGCCGAAGTCGAGGACAGCATGCGCCACCTTTAGAGAATGACCATGCCTCCAGAAACGAACGTGAATCTGGTGGTGTTCACTGATCTCGACGGTACATTGCTGGACTACGCAAACTACCAGTGGAGCGCCGCGCAGCCTGCCTTGGAGGAGCTTGCCCGACGCGGGGTGCCGCTCGTCATGGTGAGCAGCAAGAGCCGTATCGAGATCCTATCGCTGCTTCGTAATTTCGGCCGCCGCGATCCCTTCGTGGTTGAGAACGGAGGAGCTATTTATGTTCCCGTTCGCTACTTCCCCTTCGCCATTGAGGAGGCTGAGCTGAGCACGGGAGGCTGGTGGAGGATCTCGCTCGGTACGCAGTACCGAAAGTTGGTCGAGGAGCTCGAAGCGGCCGCTCGGGCAGTGGAAGTTCGCGTACTCGGCTTCAGCCAAATGAGCCCCAGTGAGCTGGCCGACTTTGCGGAGTTCGGGATTGCCGACGCGCGGCGCGCTCTTCAGCGCGAGTTTGACGAGGCTTTCGTGATAGTGAGCGGCGATCACCGAGCATGGCCCCGCCTGGGTGCAGAGATTCGCCGGCGCGGGTTGCGGGCCACCCGCGGCACGCGCTTCTACCACATCATGGGTGAAAACGATAAAGGCGCGGCAGTACGTCGGCTCGAGACTTGGTTCCGGTCGAGTTGCCGCTCCAGAGTGCGGTTCGCCGGGTTGGGGGACAGCCCCAATGATATCCCGCTGCTTCGCACAGTGGATGTTCCGATCCTGGTCGCCCGACCTGGCGGCCACTATGACGAGGAGACATACACTGCCGTCCCAGGCGTCCGCAGGGCCGATGGCGTCGGCCCGGAAGGTTGGAACCGCGCCGTCCTGCGCCTATTGAGCACGACGTTTACAATGCAATGAACCGCTGCTCAAAACCCGGCATAATCGGGTTTTTTAAGAATGGCACCATGGCATTTATTATGCAGCTCTCAATAATCGAAGGGGAAATGAAGTAGCGCGCAACCGGGGCGTTTCACGACCCGTCTGAGCCGGAACGTTCCCCAATGAGGGTCTGGCGTGTACACTCGCAGCCACCCGAAATTTGAACATTAGAGGCGCGAATCAGAAATAGACCTGTCAGGCTCAGGATGAAATGCACGGAGGATTTCTTAACAAACTGCTAAAGGTCCGCCGGTTTTCACCAGCCTCTCCTGCCGAGTTTAATTTGGAATTTGGGCTGCTCCATGTAAACCTTCCGACACCTGACTCGTCTTGATGGAATGAGGAGCGGGCATGGTGCAGAATGAACGAGCCGCGGTTTTGATTCCCGTTCAGGAGAAAGCAGGCCTCGGGATGACTGCACTGGATGACTTTACGCCACTTGTACGGTCGCACCAGCAACGTATCTACCGAGTTCTGCTCGGCATGCTCCGAGACCCCGACGCCGCGGAGACATTGACCCAGGAGTGCTTTTTGAAAGCCTATCAGAGGCGTGCTTCCTTTAGGGGTGAGGCGAGCGTGGGCGTTTGGCTGCTCAAGATCGCCGTGAACTTGGCTCGCGATCACCGACGAAGCCGCCTGAGGGAATTCTGGCATAGATTGTCCTCACCATTCGAGGATGTTGCGGACCTCGAGCAGAGGCTGCCGGACCCCCACGCGTCCCAGGAGCGGGTCCTCCTTGGACGAGAGGAGGTGGCCACGGTCTGGTCGGCAGTTGAAAAGCTCTCTCCCCAGCAGCGGGCGATCTTCATCCTGCGCTTTGTCGAGGAAATGAGCCTGGAAGAAATCGCCGAGGTGACTTCTCTGAAGGTG
Source organism: Terriglobia bacterium (assembly GCA_049698675.1). GTDB lineage: Bacteria > Acidobacteriota > Terriglobia > UBA7540 > UBA7540 > CAVROP01. The sequence goes on along the minus strand of JBAVYG010000522.1, from coordinate 2,971 downwards.
GGAACGGTTAAAGCCCACTTGTTCCGTGCGGTCCGAGCGGTCCGGCAGCGACTCAAGGGAGGTGGAGCAGGTGAATAACCATCTGAGCGAGGACCAAATCACTGAGTGGATGCTCGGCACGAGAGACGATTTCGTCAGCCGTCATCTTGAGACATGCCATGCATGCTCTGTCGCGGCGGAGGAATTGCGGAGCGCCATCTCCTGCTTTCGCGATTCGATTCATGCCACTGCCCAACGTGACAACAGTTTCTGGAGAGAGCAGCAGCTCGCCATCCGTGAACGGGTTTCCGATTGGTATCCATTGCACTGGGCTTGGGTTGCGGCCATGGCAATGGTTTTGATCACGGCTATATTCCTGACGCGCACCCCGAACCCTCCCCAAAATAAAGCCACGGAGGATGCGGACAAGGTCCTGTTACAGGAGGTTCAAAGAGACCTCGCACGTGAGGTTCCCGAAGCCCTGGCCCCCGCAGTCCTGATCGCCGAGGAGCGGAATGAAATCCTAACGAATAAAGACACTAAACAAGCGAAGAGCACTTTAAAGAAAAGGAGAGAAATAAAATGAAAGCAACCCTAGCAAGCTTGACACTGGTGATCGCGTTCTGCGGGCTGGCCTTCGCCCAAGACGCCCCACCACCGGCCGAAGGGCCAAGCACCCAAATGGGCCCTCGAGTAATAAAGGATAAGACGTTCTTTTTTGGCTACGATGGGCGACCCGGTGATCGTGGACCGGTATGGGTCAACCGTGGTCCTGGAAAATGGTGGAAAGACTCGGAACTGATGCGGAGGATCGTGGTCAGCGACGAACAGGTCCAAAGGATCGAGAAGATCTTCCAGGACCACCGCCTCGAACTCATCGATCTCCACGCCGCTCTGGAAAAGCAGGAAGCGATCCTGGAGCCGCTGATTGAAGCTGATCAGCCCGACGAAGCCCAGGTGATTTCCCAAATCGATAAAGTTGCTCAGGCTAGAGCCAACCTGGAAAAGTCGAATGCACAGATGCTACTCGCGATTCGCCGGGTTCTCACCGTCGATCAGTGGAAGAAACTTCGCGACCTGCCGGGGATCGCCACGACCCTCACCGGACCGCGATTTGGGCCTCCCGGTCCACCTGAGCACCGGGGTATCATTATCGAACGCGGGCCCCACACCGAACCGGGATTTGGGCCTCCTGCTCTACCGCCTCCAGCTCCACCGTCTCCTGCTCAACCGCCTCCTAGTGAGTAGGACCCACAAGGTGGTGGAGAAGCCGGCGCAGGGCTGCACGGTGAACCCTGCGCCGGGGGGACCACCCTTTCTTGGAAAGCGTGAACCCGAAATCCCAAGTTGAGTCTGCCCCGCATGGGTAGGGCCGGTCCCGCAAGGCGGGACCGGCCTAGGCCACCCCGTCCCGCCATGGCGGGAGAGGAGGCGGCCCTACATTCAGATCGCGACACTACCCTCCTTCCGGGACCCGACATCTTCCTGGCTCCCTCAGGTTATAATTGCAGGTCTTGATTTGTCCCCTGAGGGCCATGCTCGAGCGCTACAAGGAGTGGATTTACGCGTGGGAAACCCGTTTGACGGAGCGGGATAAGAATCGAGTGGTGTCCCCCTTGGATTGGGGACTGGAGTGGACCGCAGGCTGGCGGTTCGTGAACGGGAACATTCCCGCCTCGGACTGCGATGCAGAAGAATTTCTTGGCAAGCTGAACCAAGAAATCCTTGCGCAAAGTGACGCCTTCTACGCTTACAAGACACCTTCAGATTTTCATCTGGAAGGGGACTGCCTGTTCTTTACATCTCCCGTCAGGACTCCGGTCCCGAATAACAACCGCGTACGAGCTCTTTGGTTTCCGTCAGGGCGGCGGGGGGCCGTGGTGGTACTGCCGCAGTGGAATGCAAACCTGGAAAGCCACAACGCGCTCTGCCGCATCTTCAACCTGCTTGGGATTTCGGCGCTGCGCTTAAGTTTGCCCTATCACGACCTTCGCAAGCCGCCGGAGATTGAGCGCGCGGATTATGCTGTTTCATCGAATCTGGGCCGGACACTCGATGCCGCCCGGCAGGCTGTGGTCGACACGCGGTCGTGCCTGGACTGGTTAGAAAGCCAGGGGTGCCGCAAGCTTGGCATTGTGGGGACCAGCCTGGGCTCGTGCTACGCATACCTGGCCAGCGCGCATGACGAGCGTTTGAAGGTCAACGTTTTCAACCATTGTTCAACGACTTTCGGTGAGGTGGTCTGGACGGGTCAAGCCACGCGTCACGTGCGCGCCGGGCTCGAGGCTGATTTGAGCCTGGACCGCCTGCGCCGCGCCTGGATGGCCATCAGCCCCATTGCCTATGCGGAAAAGTTCGCTCGCTGGCCCAAGAAGTCGCTCTTCATTTATGCCCTCTACGACTTGACTTTCCTGCCTGAGTTCTCGCGAAAGATCATTGCTGAATCCGTCCGCCTCAAGCTTGATCCTAAAGTGGCCGTGTTGCCCTGCGGCCACTACACCACGGGAGAGACGCCGTTCAAGTTCCTGGACGCCTATTACATGGCTTCCTTCCTCGATTCAGCTTTCAGCGAAGTCTGATGGACGAAGCCGGTTCTTCGCTTCCGCAGCAAACGTATGTTGTGCCCATCCCTTGCGTAGGCGCGGAACGCAGCGGCGTTTCAGCCCGCTTCAGCGGGCGTCCCGCAAGGCGGGGTAACGAGTAGGGGCGAGATTCCCATTTTTCCCGTGGATCTCATTTTTCTTGCAGTGTTCTGCCTCCGCGGCAGATTATCCCAATGTTTTTCAAGGGGTTAGAACTATCCCAGGGGATATGCGAGCGAGCGTATGAGTGTGGCATTTTGACACACTCGGCGGCTCGCCCACCTCTCAATAGCCGACACAAGTAGCCTTCCATCCGCGCCGCAGGCGCTTCGGTAGTCGGGCAGCTTGTTTCTTGTAGCGGCGGTCTCTGACCGCCGGCTTGAACTCTCACGGAGTTCCGGCGCTCGGAG